>JASLKK010000015.1 GCA_030747595.1 Acidimicrobiales bacterium
GGCGTTCCAGTTGCCCGACGTGAACGTCAACTGGGCCGTCGACACCGTCGCCTCACCGGTAACGGCCGAGACGGCCGACAGGGCCACGTCCGTGGACGGTTGGGCGCCCAGCACCACGGTGAACGTCGCCGTGGAACCCGCCTCGGACACCGTCACCGAAGTCCCAGACAGAACGAAAGCGGCCGTGTCGTCATCAGAGGTGGTCACCGACACGGTCGAATCGACCACCGCGTCGTACGCGTCATCCGACGACCCGTCGACGACGGCCACGGTCACCGCCGTCGTCTGGGTCCCGTCGACGGCACTGTCGTCGACACCGGTGACCGTAACGGTCTGCGCGGTGTCCCAGTTCGAGTTGGTGAACGTCAACTGGGTCGGCGACACCGTCGCCTCACCGGTGTCAGCCGAGACGACCGACAGGACCACATCGGAGGACGGCTGGGCGTTCAACGCCACCGTGAACGAATCCGTCGACCCCGCCTCGGACACAGCGGTCGACCCACCTGACAACGCCACCGTCACGCCGGCACCGGTAACGAGGTTGCCCGAAGAATCCAACTTCCACACGAACGCGTCGACCCCGCCGTTCAAGTTTGATTCGGCGGTGCCCGCACCTATTAATTCGAGGGTGCCCGCACCCGGGTCGAAGTCGACCGCACCCTGATATCCGCCCGAGTGGAATGACCCGGCGGTGTACACGTTGCCCGACGAGTCGACCGCCACCGAATGGCCATAATCGCCGGCGGGACCGCCCAAGCTCTTGGCCCACACGTAGTCGCCCGACGAGTCCAACTTCGAAACGAACGCGTCGTGACTGCCGTTCGAGGGGAGGCCGGCGGTGCCCGCACCCGGGTCGAAGTCGACCGTGCCGGAGGAGTAGTAGGTGGCGAAGCGACCGGTGGTGTACACGTTGCCCGACGAGTCGACCGCCACCGATTCGGCCCAATCCGAATTGGGTTCGCCGAAGCTCTTGGCCCACACCAGGTCCCCGGACGAGTCCAACTTCGAAACGAATACGTCGGGGCCCTGGTACACCGTGCCAGCGGACACAATCACCGACGCGGTGAGGTTGGTAGTGCCCGCACCCGGGTCGAAGTCGACCGTGTCTCGGAAGTATCCGGTGGTGTGCACGTTGCCCGACGAGTCGACCGCCACCGATTTGGCCGAATCCGATTCGGATCCGCCGAAGCTCTTGGCCCACACCAGGTCCCCGGACGAGTCCAACTTCGAAACGAACACGTCGGAACTGCCGTTCGAGGTGAGGTTGGTAGTGCCCGCACCCGGGTCGAAGTCGACCGTGTCGTTGAAGTATCCGGCGGTGTACACGTTGCCCGACGAGTCGACCGCCACCGAATAGCCATAATCCGTGCCGGATCCGCCGAAGCTCTTGGCCCACACCAGGTCCCCGGACGAGTCCAACTTCGACACGAACACGTCGCCGTTGCCGTTATGGGTGACGTTGGTAGTGCCCGAACCCGGGTCGAGGTCGACTATGTGGTTTTCGTTGGCGTGCCCTTCGAAGCGACCGGTGATGTACACGTTGCCCGACGAGTCGACCGCCACCGAATAGCCATAGTCTTTGCCGATGCCGCCGAAGCTCTTGGCCCACACGTAGTTACCCGACGAATCCAACTTCGAAACGAACGCGTCAGAATGGCTGATGTTTTTCGCGGTGAGGTTGGCGGTGCCCGGTCCCGGGTCGAAGTCGACCGTGTCGTTGAAGTATCCGGTGGTGTACACGTTGCCCGACGAGTCGACCGCCACCGAATAGACAGCGTCCGCATCGATACCGGGGTAGCTGCTGAACACGGCGACCGCTCCGTTATCTGACGACCACGCACCGGCCGGTGGCCCAGACACCCACACCAGCGTCGAAGTGGCTAGAGCGAGTATCGCGACAAATGGCAGTACACGCCGGGTTGTAAAGGCGAAACGGGCAGGACGAGGCATGGCAGGCTAGAGCCTACGAAAGCCGCCTCATCCGCCCTACCAGTCGCTTGTCTTTGTGCCGATGAACCGGGAACCTGGTGGTGAGTTCTGTGGTACGCCCCCCAGGAAACGCAAGAACTTCTGGAACTCCGAGTACGTGTATCACGAAGCCATCGAGGCGGTCACCGATCATGCGCTTGTTTTGGCAGGGCTGGTGGTCGGCTCGTAGCTCTTATCTGTCACGCCGGCCAGAATCATCCCAGCCGCCGCGACGGCCATCGCTAGCCTGTTGCGATGGACTCTGAGCCCACCGTGACGCCCCCCCGCCACCTGGCACTGGTCGGCCTGATGGGGGTCGGCAAGACGGCTGTCGGAGCCTCGGTGGCCTCTCGTCTGGGTTGCCGCCACGTAGACCTGGACCGAGCGGTAACTCAGTTGGCCGGACGCTCCATCGGTGTGATCTTCCACGAAGGCGGAGAGGAATCCTTCCGCGACCTGGAAGAGCAGGCCCTGGGCCTCCAGATGCAAGCCGTGGACCCCATCGTGTTGTCCACCGGTGGAGGCGTCCTGGGCCGGGAAACCAACCGGGCGGTCCTAGCCCGGGAGGCGACCGTGGTGTGGCTCCGGGCCACACCCGAGACGCTGGCCGCCCGGGTAGGCGACCCATCGAGCCGCCCCCTGCTAGCCGACAGTGACCCGGTCGAAGCACTGCGACGTCTGGCTTCCGAGCGGACCCCGGCCTATGAGACAGCTGCCGACGCGGTGATCGACACCGACGGGTTGGATGTCTCGATGGTCGGCACCCTCGTGGTGGACGCCTTGCCGGCCACCGACGGAGCTGTCCAATGATCCGCCTCGAGGTGACACTGCCCGAAGGCCGGTCCTACCCCGTGCTGGTCGGCCCGCAAGCAGCGGAGGAGCTGGCTTCGGTACTGCCATCCGGGGTCCAAAGGGTGGCCATTGTCACCCAGCCGGACATTCCCGTCGCCGTGGACCCGGGCGTAGACCACCGAATCTTTCCCATCCCGGACGGCGAGACCGCCAAAGCACTGTCCACCATCGAGGAACTCTGCCGGGCCTTCGCAACCTGGGGCCTGACCCGCGGCGACGCCATAGTCGGCGTAGGCGGAGGGGTGGTCACCGACGTGGCCGGCTTCGCCGCCGCCTCCTACCACCGCGGCCTACCCGTGGTTCACGTCGCCACCACGCTGCTAGCCCAGATCGACGCAGCGATCGGCGGCAAGACCGGCGTCAACCTCCCGGAAGGAAAGAACCTGATCGGCGCCTTCTGGCAACCGGCAGCCGTGCTGTGCGACACATCCACCCTGGACACCCTGCCCGCACGCGAGATGCGCTGCGGTCTGGGCGAAATGGCCAAGTACCACTTCCTCGGAGGCGACGACCTAGCCGACCTGGCCTTCGACCAGCGGGTGGCCCGCTGCGTGGAAATCAAAGCCGACATAGTGGTCGCCGACGAGCGAGAAGCCGGACGAAGAGCCGTCTTGAACTACGGCCACACCCTCGCCCACGCCATCGAAACCACCGGCCACTACGACCTCCGCCACGGCGAAGCGGTAGCCATCGGCCTGGTCTATGCCGCCGAACTAAGCCAAGCCCTCGAACGAATCGACAGCGACCGGGTAGCCGAGCACCGAAAGATCGTGGACGGCTACGGCCTTCCCATTTCGCTACCCGAAGGCGCCGAGACCGACGACCTTATGGCCGCCATGGCCCGCGACAAGAAAGCCGTCGACGGCCTGACCTTCGCCCTGGACGGCCCAACAGGCATCGAGGTGGTAGCCAACATCGACCCGGGCCTCGTACGCGACACCCTCGACGCCGTCCGATGAGCAACAACCGGCGACCGGACCAGGCCGCCGTCGTGGGAAGATGTCGACTATGAGCGACCGCATCGTGCTCCTCCTGTCGGGACCCAACCTGAACCTGCTGGGCGAACGGGAGCCGGACATCTACGGATCAGCCACCCTGGACGACCACGTGGCCGACGCCACGGCAGCCGCCACCGCCCACGGACTGGTCCTGGAACACGTCCAGTCCAACCACGAAGGCGAACTGGTGGACGCCATCCACGATGCCCGACGACGCTGTGCCGGCATCGTCGTCAACCCGGGGGCCTTCACCCACTACGCGTGGGCCATACACGACGCCCTGGCGGCCTTCGACGGCCCAATCGTGGAACTCCACCTCTCCAACCCGGCAGCCCGCGAACCATGGCGCCACACGTCGGTGGTAGCCCCGGTGGCCGCCGGAACTATTGCCGGCTTCGGAGCTGTCGGCTACCGGATGGCAGTCGAGGCGGTAGCCGACCTCCTAGACAGGTGACCAACGGAACCGTCGACGGGTTGCCGCCGCTAGCCGTAGCCGATCGACTTGACGCCCTACGCGCCCTGTTCGACGACGCCGGGGTCGACGCCCTGCTGGTCACCGGAACCACCAATGTCCGCTACCTGACCGGCTTCACGGGCTCCGCAGGAAACCTGTGGGTCGACGACCGGCAAGCCGTACTGATCACCGACGGGCGATACAGCCAACAGGCTCCAACCCAGATAGCCGATGCAGGCACGCCAGTCGACGTCGAAGTACCCGCAAGCAGCGACCAGTCACCGGTCACCGCCCTGGCCGCCGGATCAACCCGGATTGGCCTGGAAGCCCGATCGGTCACATGGTCCGAACAACAGCGCCTAGCCAAACTGCTGGACGACGACCCGGTAGCCACCGACGGCCTCGTCGAGGCACTGCGAGAAGTCAAGGACGACGGCGAAGTAGCACGAATCGCCACCGCGGCAGCCATCGCCGACCGGGCATTTGCCGAAGTGCAACCAACCATGGTCGCCGGAACCACAGAGGCCGACCTGGCCCTGGCCCTCGACCACGCCATGCGGACCGGCGGCGCGTCGGACCGAGCGTTCGAGACAATCGTGGCCGCTGGCCCCAACAGCGCCCTGCCCCACGCCCGACCCGGCTTCCGACCATTGGCCGACGGAGACCTGGTGGTATGCGACTTTGGGGCGGTGTACGACGGCTACCGATCCGACATGACCCGCTCCTTCCGGGTTGGAGGGTCGGGCTCCGGCCAGGAAGCCAACCTGCTGTCCGCCGTCCTAGACGCCCAAGAAGCCGGACTGGCCCTGGTGGCCGACGGCGTGCCGCTAGCCGAGATAGATCGGGCGTGTCGTGACATCCTCGTGGAGGCAGGTCTAGGGGAGGCCTTCTCGCACGGAACGGGCCATGGCGTAGGCCTCGACATCCACGAGGGCCCGGCCGTGGCCTCCACAGCCAGCGGTAGCCTCAGGGCCGGACAGGTGGTCACCGTTGAACCCGGGGCCTACGTCGCCGGGATTGGCGGCGTGCGCTGGGAGGACACGGTGCTGGTCACCAGCGACGGCCACCGTCCACTCACCGGTTACCCGAAGATCCTCTGATCCACCGATCGAGTCCGCTGCCCCCGAGTCCGGAGCGACCATGCCCACAATCACCACCAATGACCTGAAAAACGGGATGACCCTCGAGATCGAGGCCGACCTCGTTCAGGTGGTCGAGTTCCAGCACGTGAAACCGGGCAAGGGTCACGCCTTCGTCCGCACGACGTTGCGAAACGTCCGTACCGGGTCGGTGGTGGATCGCACCTTCCGGGCCGGCGAGAAAGTGCAACGGGCCATGATTGACAAGCGGTCGATGCAGTTCCTGTACCGAGACGGCGCCGACTATGTCTTCATGGACGACCAGACCTACGACCAGATGCAGGTCGCACCGTCGACCCTCGGTGACGCGTCGAACTACATCGTGGAGCAGGCCACGGCAATCATCCTGCTGTTCGGCGAGGAGGTCATCGGTGTGGAACTCCCGGCATCGGTCGACCTGGACATCACCGAGACCGAACCTGGCCTTCAGGGCGACCGGGTGTCCGGAGCCCGTAAGCCGGCGACCCTGGAAACCGGGCTGACCGTTCAGGTGCCGTTGTTCATCGAAAACGGTGAGCGCGTCAAAGTCGATACCCGTTCGGGCGAGTACCTCAGCCGGGCCTGAGACTGCTGAACAACGAGTCGAGCAGAGGGAATAGGCGAACAGTGGCAGCGGATCCCGTCGACGCAATCGGATCGCGCCGAGAAGCCCGCGAGACCGCCCTGGGCGTGCTCTACGCCGCTGAGGCGCAGGGCCGCGACCTACTCGAGGTGCTGGCCGACCGGCCGGTGGCCCCGTCGGAGTACGCCGTAGAGATCGTGCAAGGGGTGGCTGCCACACTCGACGAGCTCGATGTGCTAATCGGACGTCACGCGGAAGGCTGGCGGACCGACCGGATGCCGGCCGTGGACCGGGCGCTCCTGCGGATGGCCGTCTACGAGTTGTGCCACCGTGCCGACGTTCCCACGTCAGCCGTGTTGTCCGAAGTGGTGGACCTAGCGGGCGACTACTCGACAGATCGCTCGTCGCGTTTCGTGAACGGTGTCGTCTCGGCGGTAGCTGCCGTGGCCCGTCCCGAAACCCGTTCCAAAGTTGGTTCCGAGTCGGACGACGCGACATGACCGACACTCAGGTGTGACCGGGAGACATCGACTAGCCGTCCCCGATCCACCGCTGGTGGTCGACGGCCTGGAGTTGCGGCGGTGGGCGATTGGTGATCGGGACGACCTAGTTGAGGCCTGGGCAGATCCGGAGGTTCGACGTTGGACCGCCGTTCCCGACGACGTCGATTCGGATGTCGCGGCACGGTGGATAGCCGGCGAGGAACGGCGCCGAGAAGCTGGCCTGGCACTGGACCTGGTCGGTGTGGCGGTCAACGACGGCCGGTTACTCGGAGAGGTGGGACTCTCGGCCTTCGATATGCAGCGCGGCGCGGCCCGAATCGGTTGGTGGGTGGCGGCTTCTGAACGCGGACGGGGAGTGGCCACGTCGATGGTCAGGGTGTTGACCGCCTGGGCCCATGCCGGACCGCTCGCCCTGCGTGCCGTAGTAGCCGAAGTGGACCCGGCGAACCCGGCGTCCGCTGCCGTGGCACGTGCAGCCGGATTCAGGCTTCTCTCATCAAGCCCCGAGGCCCCCATGACCACCGACGCTGCCCCACCACGGTTGGTGTTCGCGTCGGTCAGACCTGACTCCGAACCCGTCACTGGAATAGAGGGCCCTGTGGTCCGAGCCTCTGAAGACCTGACCTCTGAAGATCGGCCGGACGCGTGACATCGACGCGCGTGTAGGATCCCCACTCGACCGTGAAGCGGGTCCCGAGAGGCCCGTACGGATCGAGGAGATGAGGCCGATGGCCGAAAGAGAACGAAGCCAGACGCCCCCGTTCGGGGGCGTTTTTGTGTCCCACGCGCGGATCATGACCGCCGATGACATGGGCAGGGCCATCCGTCGCATGGCCCATGAGGTCATCGAGCGGAACCACGGACTAGACGAGATCGTCGTGGTCGGTCTCCAGACCGGTGGCGTGCCGGTGGCCGAACGCCTCGCCGAGACCCTCGAGGAGATCGAGGGCATCCGACCGCCGGTGGGCACCCTTGACGTGGCGTTACACCGCGACGACATCGGCATCCGTCCGGTGGTCGCTGAGGCCACCACGGACCTCTCGACCGACCTCGATGGTCGGATCGTGATCCTGGTCGACGACGTCCTGTTCACCGGTCGAACTATCCGGGCCGCACTCGATGCGGTCTGTGACTTCGGTCGACCCCGATCCATCCAGCTGGCGGTCATGGTCGACCGCGGCCATCGGGAACTGCCCATCCGGCCGGACTACGTGGGCAAGAACCTTCCGACCCGGCGAGACGAGGTGGTCGACGTACACGAGGTGGGCGTCGACCTCGGAGCGATGGAGAAGTGACAGTCACCACGATGAGCCCGACGGCCGGACACCTGTTGGGAATCGACGGGATGTCCCGGTCCGAACTCGAGGAGTTGCTCGAGTTGACGGACACGTTCGCAGAGGTCGGACGTCGGCCCATCCCGAAGGTGCCTGCCTTACGGGGCCGCACAGTGGCCACCGTCTTCTTCGAGAACTCGACCCGGACCCGCATGTCCTTCGACACCGCGGCCCGTCGTCTGTCCGCCGACACCATCGCCTTCGCCGCCGGCGGTTCGTCCCTCAGCAAAGGTGAGAGCCTGCGGGACACGGTCGAGGTAGTGGCCTCGTACGGTGCCGACGCACTGGTGGTCCGTCATCCGATGGCCGGGACCGCCCACCGGGTGGCCGGATGGACTAATGCCTCCGTGATAAACGCTGGTGACGGCTGCCACGAGCACCCCACTCAGGCCCTCCTCGACTGCTACACCCTCCGGGATCGCCGTGGATCCCTAGATGGCATGCGAATCGCCATCGTGGGCGACGTCCGACACTCCCGGGTGGCCCGCTCCAACGTCCTGGCGTTCACTGCGTTGGGGGCCGAGGTGGTACTCGTGGCCCCGGCCACGCTGCTGCCACCTGCCGTGGATGTCTGGCCGGTCACGGTGAGCCACGAACTGGACCCACTGCTGGCCGGATTGGACGCCATCTACCTCCTACGGATGCAGAGCGAACGCATCACCGAGGGGCTGATTCCGTCAATGCGCGAGTACGCCACGGACTTTGGACTCTCGGTCGAACGAGCGGCCCGCCTACCTGACGATGCCCTGATCCTGCATCCCGGTCCGACCAATCCCGGAGTCGAGATTTCTGCGGCCGCCGCGGCCGACCAACGATCGGTGATCCTCGACCAGGTGGTCCACGGGGTGTCGGTCCGCATGGCGGTCCTGTTCCTGCTCCTGGGCTCGGGCCGAACCCCAGCACCGACCGGTAGTTCAGAGACCGGTATTTCAGCAACTAGCGGTTCAGCATCTGACGACGAAGGGGTTCGACCATGAGCGTCGTGCTGCGAGGCGGCCGCATCATCGACGCCGATGGCGAACGGACCCTCGACGTCGAAATCAGCGAGGACGGAACGATCGCCGCAGTCGGCACCGGGTTGATTGGCGACCTCGACCTCGACGCATCGGGGTGCGTAGTTTCCCCCGGCTTCGTCGACCTCCACGCCCACCTCCGTGAGCCGGGCCAGGAAGAGGCCGAGACCATCGAGACCGGCGCAAGGGGTGGATCGCTCGGTGGCTACACGGCACTGGTGGCCATGCCCAACACCGATCCGACCACCGACTGCGTGGCCGTGGTCGAACAGGTCCGGGCCCTCGGGCGGCGGTCAACGTGCGAGATAGTGCCGTCGGCGGCCATGACGGTGGATCGGGCGGGCACCGACATGGCGCCCATGGGCGAGTTGGTGGACGCCGGGGTTGGGATCTTCACCGACGACGGCACCGGCCTCCAGGACCCCCGCCTCATGCGGCGGGTCATGGAATACAGCACCGGTCTCACTCGCCGCCTGGGTCGACCGGTGATGCTGGCCCAGCACTGCGAGGTATCGGCCCTGTCGGCCGGCGGCTACATGCACGAAGGGGAGTGGTCGTCGCGGCTGGGCATTCCCGGCCAACCGGCGGAGGCCGAAGAACTAATGGTGATGCGAGACATCGCCCTGGTTCGACTCACCGGTGCCCACCTGCACTTCCAACACCTCTCCACGGCCAGTTCGGTGGCCATGGTGCGTGGCGCCAAGGCGGCCGGCCTTCCGGTGACCGCCGAGGCGACCACCCACCACTTCACCCTCACCGATGCGGCGTGCGCCACCTACGACCCGGTGTTCAAGGTTCACCCGCCGCTGCGGACCGATGCCGACGTTGCCGCCATCCGGGCCGGCCTCGCCGACGGGACCATCGATGCGGTGGCCACCGACCACGCACCGCACGCACCGCACGCCAAGGAGCGAACCTTCGACGAGGCCCCCCCAGGAATGCTGGGCCTGGAGACGGCCTTTGCCCTCACCCTGAGCGAGTCAGGACTAGACCTTCCCGAAGTACTAGCTGTTCTCTCATGGAGGCCAGCGGCCATTGCCGGCATCGCGGATCGGCACGGCGTGTCGGTGGTACCCGGTGCCCCGGCGAACCTCTGTGTCGTCGACCCCGATGAGACATGGACGGTGTCCGGAGCGGCGATGGCCAGCCGGAGCAGCAACACCCCCTACGAGGGGGACACCCTGCGGGGGCGGGTACGCCACACCATTCGCGCCGGTGAGCTGGTCGTGGTCGATGGAGAGGCCCAACGTTGAGCGAATCCACCCACGAACCGCATCGGAACCGTCGGCATCGCCCCCCCGAAGCGGCCCTGGTGCTGGCCGACGGTGAGGTCTTCGAGGGTGAGGCAATCGGTGCCGCACCGCCCAACGGCGTGGCCAGCGGTGAGGTCGTGTTCAACACGGTGTTGTCGGGGTACCAGGAGGTCATCACCGACCCGTCCTACGCCGGTCAGATCATCACCTTCACGGCCTCGCATCTAGGGAACTACGGGGTCAGCCCCCACGACAACGAGAACCGGCGACCGTTCTGTCGTGGTGTGGTCGTCCGTGACCTAGCCAGACGTCGCAGCAACTGGCGGGCCGAGGACGACCTCGACGGACTGCTTCGGACCCATGGCGTGGCGGGTATCACCGGAATCGACACCCGGCGCCTCACCCGCCACCTGCGCGACGCGGGCGCCATGCCGGGCGCCTTCGGAACGGCGGACCTGGCCACGCTCACAGCGGCAGCGAACGTCGAACCGGGCACCGACGGCCTCGACCTGGTGTCGACGGTGACCTGCGACGCGCCGACCACCGTGGCGTCGACCGGTGGTGGTCGACGCATTGTCGCCTTCGACTTCGGCATCAAGGCCACCATCATCCGGCATCTGGCAGGGCTAGGAGAGGTCACGATCGTGCCGGCGTCCACGTCGGCGTCCGACGTCCTAGCCATGGAGCCCGACGGCGTGTTCCTCTCCAACGGTCCCGGCGACCCGGGCCCCCTGGCCGACGTCCGCACCCAGATCGGCGTCCTTCTCGGCGAGGTGCCGGTGTTCGGGATCTGCCTCGGACACCAGTTGCTAGCCGGAACCATCGGCGCCGAGACCTACAAACTCCCGTTCGGCCACCACGGAGGCAATCACCCGGTGCGGAACCTGGCCACCGGAGCCGTCGAGATCACCAGTCAGAACCACAACTACTGCGTGGCCGAGGGATCCATCCCCACCGCCGAACTAACGCATGTGAACCTCAACGACCAGACCGTGGAGGGCATCCGCTGCCTGGACGTGCCGGCGTTCAGCGTCCAGTACCACCCCGAAGCCGGCCCAGGCCCGCACGACAGCCGGTATCTCTTCGATGAGTTCGAGGACCTGATGGCACGAGTTCGGGGTACGGCGTCGGTGGCCTCACCGGGAGGGGCAGCCTGATGCCCCGCCGCAATGACATCGAGAGCATCCTGCTGATCGGCTCGGGGCCGATCGTGATTGGTCAGGCGTGCGAGTTCGACTACTCGGGAACCCAGGCCTGTCGCGTTCTTCGCGAGGAGGGCTACCGGGTCATCCTCGCCAACTCGAACCCGGCGACGATCATGACCGACCCGGACTTTGCCGATGCCACCTACGTGGAACCTCTACGACTCGACGTGCTGGAGGCCATCATCGCCAGGGAGCGACCTGATGCTCTCCTACCCACCCTGGGCGGACAGACGGCATTGAACCTCTCTATGGAACTGGTCGAAGCCGGTGTGCTGGACCGCTACGACGTGGAGCTCATCGGCGCCGACGCCGACGCCATCGCCACGGCCGAGGATCGGGAGCGATTCAAGGTGGCCATGCAAGAGATCGGACTCGCCGTGCCGCCCTCCGGCGTGGCCCACGAGATGGACGAGGCCCGAGCCGTAGTTGCCGAGCTCGGACTACCAGTAGTCATCCGGCCCGCCTACATCCTGGGCGGCCGGGGGACGGGCATCGCGTCAACCGCCGAAGAGTTCGAAACGGTGGCGGCCAACGGCATCGCGGCCAGCCCCATCTCCGAGATCCTGATCGAGAAGTCGATCGCCGGCTGGAAGGAATACGAACTCGAGGTGATGCGGGACCGCGCCGACAACTGCGTGGTCATCTGTTCGATCGAGAACGTGGACCCAATGGGGGTACACACCGGTGATTCGATCACCGTGGCGCCCGCCCAGACCCTCAGCGACGTCGAGTACCAGGAGATGCGGGACGCAGCGTTCGCCTGCCTACGTCGGGTCGGTGTCGAGACCGGCGGATCAAACGTGCAGTTCGCCGTTGATCCGGCCACCGGCCAACAGGTCATCATCGAGATGAATCCTCGGGTGAGTCGATCCTCCGCGCTGGCGTCGAAGGCCACCGGTTTCCCGATCGCCAAGATTGCCGCCAAGCTGGCCGTCGGATACACGCTCGACGAGATTCCCAACGACATCACGAAGAAGACGCCGGCCGCCTTCGAGCCGACCATCGACTACGTGGTCACCAAGATTCCCCGGTGGGCCTTCGAGAAGTTTCCCGGAACATCGGGTGTGCTCGGCACTTCGATGCAATCCGTGGGCGAAGTCATGGCCATCGGGCGTACGTTCCCCGAGTCGCTCCAGAAGGCCATGAGGTCACTGGAAAGCGGCCGCTTCGGGCTGAACGGCGACCCGGCGGAAGCGGCGCTTGAAGAACTCGACAACGACGCACTGCTGGCAAACGCGGCGATCGCCACCCCCGCCAGGATCACCCAGTTGGAGGCCGTGCTACGTCGCGGTGTGCCCTTGGAGACGGTGCACGAAGCGACGAAGGTCGATCCGTGGTTCCTGGACCAGATCCTGGCCATCTCCGAGGAGCGGCTGTTTCTCGAGGGATTGGCCCTCGAGGGGGGTGGTGGCTCAACCAGAGGCCTCGTGCCCGACCTGGACCGGCGGGACTGGCGCCGGGCCAAGCAGTTGGGTTTCGCCGACACCCAACTGGCCCACCTCTGGCGGTGCGGGGTCGACGAGGTTCGAGCCGCCCGTGAGGTCGCCGGGGTGTTCCCGACCTACAAGACGGTCGACACCTGTGGGGCCGAGTTCGCGGCGGAGACGCCCTACCACTACTCGGCGTGGGAGGACGAGGACGAAGTCCGACCGTCGGATCGCCCCAAGGTCATGATCCTGGGGTCCGGCCCCAACCGCATCGGCCAGGGCATCGAGTTCGACTACTGCTGCGTGCACGCCAGCTTCGCCCTACGCGAAGCCGGGTTCGAGACGATCATGGTCAACTGCAACCCGGAGACCGTGTCGACCGATTACGACACCAGTGATCGGCTCTACTTCGAGCCGCTGACCGAAGAGGACGTCGCCAACATCGTGGCGGCCGAGCAGCCAGTGGGGATCATCGTGTCCCTCGGCGGCCAGACGCCGTTGAAACTGGCTTCGACCCTGCCGCCCGAGCTAGTGGCCGGAACCAGCCCGACCTCCATCGACCTCGCAGAGGATCGCGAACAGTGGAACGCCCTGTGCGACCGCCTGGACGTACCTCAGCCGCCGGGAGGCACCGCGGTGGACGCCGTTGGTGCCCGCGCCATCGCGGCCGAGGTCGGCTACCCGGTCCTCGTTCGCCCCTCGTACGTTCTTGGCGGTCGGGCAATGGAGATCGTCTACGACGACGACCAGTTGGACCGTGCCATGGCGGCACTAAGCGCCTTCGGAAGCCTGGGCATCGAGGGCGGCCTGTCCGCCGAGCGGCCGGTTCTGGTGGACCGTTTCTTGGAGGATGCCACCGAGGTCGACGTCGACGCGGTGCGTGACCACACCGGCGAGGTGGTGATCGGCGCGGTGATGGAACACGTCGAGGAGGCAGGCGTCCATAGCGGTGACAGCGCGTGTGTGATTCCGCCGCCGCACCTTTCCCCCCAGGTGGTGGCCCGGATCGAGGGGCACACACGCGACATCGCCGAGGCTCTGGACGTCCGGGGTTTGCTCAACGTGCAGTTTGCGGTCAAGGAGGGCCCAGACGGGGCGGACGTCTACGTCATCGAGGCCAATCCACGGGCCTCGCGAACGGTGCCGTTCGTGGCCAAAGCCACCGGCGTGCCACTAGCCAAGGTGGCCAGCCGGGTGATGCTGGGAGCCACGCTGACCGAACTACGAGAAGAGGGCTTGCTGTGCGAGCGGGTGGTCGGTAACCACGTGGCCGTCAAGGAAGCAGTCCTGCCGTTCAACCGATTCCCGGAGGCCGACCCGGTCCTGGGCCCGGAGATGCGCTCCACCGGTGAGGTAATGGGCATTGACCTGACCGCCGGGCTGGCCTTCACCAAGTCCCAGATCGCCGCCGGAGGAGCACTTCCCGACGGAGGCACGGTGTTCCTCTCGCTGGCCGACCGGGACAAAGTGGTGGGCTTGGAGGCAGCGCGCGGGTTTGTCGAGCTGGGTCTCGACCTGGCTGCCACCAGTGGAACCGCCGCCCACCTACGGGCCAACGGCGTGCCGGTTTCGACGGTGGTGGCCAAGCTGGGCGAGGAGGGCACCGATGCCGTCGAACTGGTGCGATCCGGCGCCGTTCAACTGGTGGTCAACAGCCCCCGTGGGCGAGGCCCGCGCTCCGATGGCGAACACATCCGTGCCGCGGCGGGGGCTCAGGACATTCCGCTTCTGACCACCGGAAACGCTGCGCTGGCCGCGGCCCGTGGACTGGCCGACTGGAGGACCTACCCGCTGGCTGTTCGCACCCTCCAGGAGTACCACCGCGGCATCACCCTGCGTCCCGAGGTGGACGGCTCCAAGGAAGCCAACCGGTCGTGAGTCGCCGGACCGCTACCGTCGACCTGACGACGCGCATCGGTTCGGTCGTGCTTCCCAATCCGGTGCTCACAGCATCGGGAACCGCCGGCCATGGCCACGAACTGGCCGACCATCTGGACCCGGCCGCGTTGGGTGCCGTGGTAGTGAAGTCGCTGCACGCCGAGCCATGGGCCGGCAATCCACCGCCCCGGGTGCACGCCACCCCATCAGGCATGGTCAACAGCGTGGGTCTGCAGGGGCCAGGTGTCGAGTCCTGGCTGGAAAACGACCTCCCTGGCCTGGCCGCCACCGGTGCCCGAGTCGTGGCCAGCATCTGGGGGCGGACCGTCGAGGAGTTCGCCCGTGCCGCCGAACTTCTGGCCGACGCTCCAGACGTGGTGGTGGCCGTGGAGGTCAACGCCTCGTGTCCCAACCTCGAGGATCGGCGTGCCCTCTTCGCCCACTCGAGGTCGGCTACCACCGAGGTTGTCGATGCGGCCGGCGCGGCCGGTCGACCCCGATGGGCGAAGTTGAGCCCCAACACCCCCGAACTTCCTGACGTGGCCGCCGCGGCGATGGCCGCGGGTGCCGAGGCGGTGACGGTGGCCAACACGGTGCTGGGCATGGTGATCGACACCGAGACCCGGCGCCCGCTCCTCGGTGCCGGACGGGGGGGACTGTCGGGGCCGGCTATCCGACCGGTGGCCGTGCGTGCGGTGTTCGACACCAGAGAGGCGTTGGGTAATGCCCCGATCATCGGTGTAGGTGGGGTGGCGTCGGCTGACGACGCCGTCCAGTTCCTGCTGGCCGGCGCCTCGGCGGTCCAGGTAGGGACAGCGACCTTCGCTGACCCACGGGCCCCAGCCCGGATTCTGCGTGACCTCGGTCGATGGTGCGACCGCCAAGGGGTGGCTCGTCTCGATGAACTGATCGGAGCAGCCCATGGCTGATGTGGAATCGACGACGAACCGTTTCAGGGATTCGGCTCCGCCGTACATCCGTGAGTCGCTCTGCCTGGTGCTCGACGTCGACGACCTAGTGGCCGCTCGTCGGACCGCAGCGGCACTGGTTCCGTGGTTCGGCACCGTCAAGGTGGGCCTCGAACTCTTCTCGGCCGCCGGGCCGGATGCCGTGGCGAGCTTTGTGGAGGACGGATTTCAGGTTTTCTGCGACCTGAAGCTCCACGACATTCCCAACACGGTGGGCAGCGCAGCCCGGGTGCTGGGTTCGTCGGGGGCCCGCTGGGTCACCGTGCACACCGCTGGCGGCGAGGCGATGCTGCGGTCGGCCGTGGAATCCATGGCCGACGGCGCGTCCCGGGTCGGAGCTGAGACCCCAGGCGTGTTGGGTGTAACCGTGTTGACCAGCGATCAGACGGCCGGTCGAGAGGTACTCGAGCAGCGTTGCGATCTAGCGGCGTCGACCGGTTGCGCGGGCATCGTCTGCGCTGCTCCCGATCTGCCGGTCACCGATCCGTGGGCTGATCAGCTGGTTCGGGTCGTGCCCGGTATTCGGATGCCCGGCGGCGATGTCCACGACCAGGCCCGGGTGGCGACGCCCCGAGACGCCATGGCCGCCGGGGCCGACCTCCTAGTAGTCGGCCGAGCGGTAACCGCTGCACCTGACCCTGTGGCGGCCGCGGTCGAACTGGTAACCCACCTGGCTGGTCGCGGGACCTGAGACGGCGAACCTGGGCGTCTGGCCATCGAGAGTCGGCCATGGGCATCTGACGCCACTAAGGTCCGGGACATGGCAGGACTCCCCCAACTCACTGACGAACAGCGGCGTGCCGCTCTGGCCAAGGCAGCCGAGGCTCGAAGGGTCCGTGCCGAGATCAAGAACCGACTCAAGATGGGGTCGCTCTCGTTGCCCGAACTACTGGAGCAGGCCGATGACGACATCATCTTGGCCAAGATGAAGGTGCTGGCCGTGCTGGAGTCCCTGCCCAAGTTGGGCAAGGTCAAGGCCCGGCGGACCATGGACGAGGTAGGCATCAGCGACAGCCGCCGACTGCGAGGACTCGGAACCCAGCAGCGCGCCGAACTGGTTTCCCGCTTCGGCTGAGCCGGCTCACCGAAGCCTTCCGGATCGCTCGACGTCGACGTGCTGGTCGTCGTCCTCTCGGGACCCGGCGGTGCCGGGAAGGGGACCATTGCCCGTGCACTCGTCGACGGTGATGCCCGACTGTCCCTGAGTTGTTCTTGGACCACCCGTGAACGTCGGTCCGACGACGCCGAGGACGCCTACGTGTTCGTGTCCCGTCCAGAGTTCGACAGGCGACTCGAGGCCGGCGGCTTCCTGGAATGGAACGAGTTCCTGGGATGCGCCTACGGGACCCCGGTGCCCGATGCGAACGCCACCCAAGATCTCCTGTTGGAGATCGACGTGGCGGGAGGCCGCCAGGTGCTCGAGCACACGCCCGAGGCACTCGTTCTCTTCGTGGATGCCCCAGACGATGCCGAGTTGCGTCGTCGACTGCTGGGCCGGGGCGATGCACCGGATCGAGCGGAACAGCGCGTCGTCGAGGCGGCTCGGGAGCGCGACGAGGCCGAATCTCTCGGCTACCGACGGGTGGTGAACGACGTGCTGGAAGAAGCGATCGTCGAGATCCGTGATCTGATCGACGCTGCCCGGTCCAGTTCCTGACCGGAACTCCGGAACGGTCTGGTCGGGCTCGGGAACGGATCCCGGACCGTTTCCGTTGGCGGGCCCGCTCGAGGGTTCATGCAGGCTCGGTGGTACCGTGGAGGGCCGATCGGCCCGTGTAGAGGGACCGATTTACCGCCCGTTTCATTCTTGGAACCGGGCATCGACTTAGACGAACAACGGATAGAGGATTCCCCGGTGCAGCGTCACGACAGCATGGTCAACCCGCCGATCGAAGGTCTCCTAGAGGCCGCCGACTCCAAGTTCCGTCTGGTAACGGTGAGCGCCAAGCGCGCCCGTCAGATCAACGCGTACTTCGGCCAGTTGGGCGAGGGCCTTGGCGCCGCCATCCCACCGCAGATCACCTCCACGTCCCGCAAGCCGCTCTCCATCTCCTTTGAGGAACTTTCGGTGGGCAAGATCGAGGCCATCGAGCCGCCCGATGAGCCTGAGGATGTCGATGCCCTGCTGGATGCCATCGACGCCGAGATGGCCGAGCATCAGGGCGATGAACTTCCCGAGGGTGACGTCACGGTCACCGATGGCGCCGAGGGCGCCTGATCCGAACTCCGGTCGTCCTCGCGGACGGATGACCCTCATGGGACCCCTCGCCGGCCGTCGCATCGTCCTCGGTGTCACCGGTGGGATAGCTGCCTACAAGGCCGTTGAGGTTTGTCGCCGATTGGTCGACGCCGGCGCACACGTGGCGCCCGTCATGACCGAGGGTGCACTCCACTTCGTAGGACGGGCCACCTTCGATGCCCTGGGCTCCGAACCCGTACAAACCAGCCTCTGGGATGAACGCCATCCCATCCCACACACCCGTCTAGGGCAGGGCGCCGACCTGGTGCTGGTCTGCCCGGCCACGGCCCGGCTGTTGTCGGACTACCGAACCGGCCGGTCCGATGATCTACTCACCGCCACCCTGTTGGCCACCAGGGCGCCGGTTGTCGTGGCGCCGGCCATGCATACGGAGATGTGGGAGCAGCCCTCGGTGGCCGAGAACGTGGCCGTGCTGGCCGACCGTGGGGTGACCATGGTTGGTCCGGTGGACGGCCTTCTGGCCGGCGGGGACGTAGGTGCCGGCCGTATGGCTGAACCGGCTGACATCGTGGCCGCCGCCTTCGAGGTGCTGGGGGCGACGGATGGAAGCGAACCGGCAGGGGACCTCGCCGGCCTGACCGTCCTGGTGACCGCCGGCGGTACTCGGGAGCCCATCTGTCCGGTCCGCTTCATCGGAAACCGGTCGTCGGGCAAACAGGGCCACGCTCTGGCTGCCGAGGCGGCAGTCCGCGGGGCGAAGGTCCAGTGCATCACCACCCAGTCGGCGTCGGCACCCGATTGCCCGGGTACCGAGGTTGTCGCCGTGGAGACGGCCGCCGAGATGGCTTCCGCCGTCCTGGAACGCTTTCCGCTCGTCGATGTGGTGCTCATGGCCGCAGCGGTGGCCGACTTTCGCCCTACCGAGGTGGCCGACCACAAGATCAAGAAGGGCCGAAACGTGCCCGAGATCCGTCTCGAGCCCACCGTTGACATCCTCGCCCAACTGGGTCGGACCCGGGCCAGTTCGCAGGTCCTGGTGGGGTTCGCCGCGGAAACCGACGATCTGCGACAGAATGCCGCGCAGAAACTGCAGGCCAAGGGCGTCGATCTCATCGTGGCGAACGACGTGTCGGCTCCTCAGGTGGGGTTCGAACACGAGACCAACGCCGTAGTCCTGCTCGGAATCGATGGCGGGATCACCGAGGTGCCCCTGTGCGACAAGCGGGAGGTGGCGAGGGTGGTCCTCGATGCCGCCCGCGACATCCACCAGGCGAACTGTGAACAGATGAACGATGACGGGGCCGACCGGGCATCGAACGGAGGCGACACATGAGTGACAACTGGACCTTCACCTCCGAATCGGTGAGCGAGGGCCATCCGGACAAGATGGCCGATCAGATCTCCGATGCCGTGCTCGACGCGATGCTGACCGTGGACCCTGAGAGCCGTGTGGCGTGCGAAACGCTGATCACCACCGGCCTGGTCGTGGTGGCCGGCGAGGTCACCTGCCGCGGCTATGTCGACATCCCACGGACCGTCCGGAACACGATCTGCGAGATCGGCTACGACCGTGAGGACTTTGGTTTCGATGGTCACACCTGCGGTGTGATGGTCACCCTCGACGCCCAGTCCGTCGACATTGCCCAGGGCGTGGACGCCGCCGAGGAGGTCCGCTCCGGCACGGCAGGCGAGGACGATGACCTGGACCGCCAGGGGGCCGGCGATCAGGGGATGATGTTCGGCTTTGCCTGCGACGAGACCGACGTGCTCATGCCGTTGCCCATCCACCTGGCCCATCGGATGGCTGAACGCCACGCAGAGGTCCGCAAGGCGGGAACGGTGCCGTACCTCCGACCTGACGCCAAGACCCAGGTCACCTTCGAATACGAGGGAAACACCCCGGTACGGCTCCGGACGGTCCTGGTGTCGACCCAGCACAACGACGGGATCGACCGGGATTCGATGATTCGCCCGGACCTGATCGAGCAGGTCATCCGACCGGTGATCCCCGAGCAGTTCGCCGACGACGACTACGAGGTGCACGTCAACCCGACGGGCCGGTTCGTGATCGGTGGTCCAGTGGGAGACGCCGGCCTAACCGGTCGAAAGATCATCGTGGACACCTACGGCGGCATGGCCCGCCACGGTGGTGGCGCCTTCTCAGGCAAGGATCCGTCCAAGGTCGACCGCTCAGCGGCCTACGCCACCCGATGGGTGGCCAAGAACTTGGTGGCGGCGGGAGTGGCAACCCGTTGCGAGGTCCAGGTGGCCTACGCCATCGGTATGGCCCGCCCGATCTCGGTACTGGTCGACACCTTCGGTACGGCCAACGTAGACCCGGAGCGGATTTCGGCCTGCGTGCAGGAGGTCTTCGACCTCCGTCCGGCGGCCATTATCCGCGACCTAGACCTGAAGCGCCCGATCTACGGTGAGACCGCGGCCTACGGGCACTTCGGCCGGCCCGGACTCCCCTGGGAGGCCACCGACCGGGTGGACGACGTCCGTTCCTTCCTGGGCCTGGGCTGAACCGGAAGTCGTTGACCCGGTGAGTGTCGGGTCGATCGGAGAGGCCGGGCCGGAGCAGGGCCGACTGGCGTTCGACGAGGTTGAGCCGGCTTCGGGGGAACCAGAAGTGGATGTCGCTCCCTACGAGACCGCGGGACCCGACGAGGGGCCGAAACGTGTGGTCCGGGTCCTACCGGACGTCGCTGCGGTCTCGAAGGCCTTCGACTACCTGGTTCCCGAGGCATGGTCAAGGGACGGTCGGGGTGAGCGCCTCGGCATCGGAAGCCGTGTCCGGATCATCCTGCACGGCCGGCGGGTGGCCGGATGGGTGGTGGACGATCAGGTCGAGCCACCACCGGGGGTTGCCCTGCGGCCGCTCTCACGTCTGAGTGGTCTCGGCCCCAGCGTCGAACTGATCGAGCTCGCCCGTTGGGCGGCCCACCGCTGGGTCGGCCCAGTGGCCGGTCTGTTGTCCACGGCGTCGCCGCCCACGATGGTCGAGGCGCTCGGATCGCCACCCCACCCGTGGACCGTGCCGACCACCGGCGATCGGTGGTACGACGAGGCATGGCGGGTGGATCCCGATGGTCGGCCGTCGGTGGTGCGACTCCCGCCGGGTGACGATGTGCTGCCGCTGGTGTTCGAGGCGGCCCGCCTCGGTGACGCGCTGATCCTGGCTCCCACAGCCGAGGCCGTTCGACGGCTGGCCGGTCAGCTGCGGCGAGCGGGCGTCCCGGTGTCCGTGGCCCCTCGGGACTGGGCCCGGGCAGCGGCCGGGGGCGTGGTGGTGGGAGCCCGAGCGGGGGCATGGGCACCAGTCCGGGATCTTCGGGCGGTTCTGGTGCTCGACGAGCACGATGATGCCTACCGGGAGGAGCGGTCACCGACCTGGAACGCCCGCGACGTGGCTGTCGAGCGGGCTCGACGGGCAGGGGTGCCCTGTGTGCTGGTCTCGGCCAACCCGAGTGTCGAATCCCTCGAGGTGGCCAGTCCGGCGCGGGTGTCGGTCCCGTCCCGGTCGGCTGAGCGGATCGGCTGGCCGGTAGTCGACCTGATCGATCGTCGGACAGACGACGCGGCGCGAAGCGGGCTGTTCAGCCCCCTACTGGTGCCGGTCCTGCGCGGTGACGGTGGCGACCCTGTCGTGTGCGTCCTCAACCGGAAGGGTCGGTCACGGCTGCTGGCCTGTAATGCCTGTGGTGTGCTGGCCCGCTGCGAGGTCCACGACGCGGCGCTCATCGAGGACCGGCCGGCCGGAGTCGATGAGATGCCCGGGTTGCGTTGCCCAGTGGATGGTGCCGTACGGCCGGTGGTGTGCGACAGCTGCGGCGGCACACGAATGCGAAACCTCCGGGCCGGGGTGAACCGGGTACGCGAGGAACTCGAGGCGCTGGCCGGTCGACCCGTCGTGGAGGTGACCGCGGAAACCGATCCGTCGGCGTTGGACGGCGTCCATGCCGGGCTCTTCGTGGGAACCGAGGCGGTACTCCATCGGATTGGCCGTCGAGTGGCCCGCGTGGTCTTTTTGGATTTCGATCAGGAGTTGCTGGCGCCACGGATGCGGGCCGCCGATCAGGCCATGGCCCTGTTGGCCAGGGCCGCCCAACTGCTGGGGCCTCGGTCGGCTGGCGGACGCCTCATTGTCCAGACGCGCCAACCCGACCATGAAGTCCTCCAGGCCGTGCTCCACGCCGACCCGGGTCGGCTGGCCGTTGCGGAGCGCGAGCGTCGGGAGATTCTCGGCCTGGCGCCGTTCGGGGCGTTGGCTCGTATCTCGGGTGCCGTGGCGCCAGCATTCATGGAGCGACTGGCTGCAGCCGAGGGTCGGACGGGACCCGGCATCGAGGTGATGGGCCCCAGGGACGACGCCTGGTTGGTCCGGGCACCCGATCCCGGCGCCCTTTCGGACCTCCTCCGGTCGGTTGAACGCCCTTCCGGACGACTCAGAATCGAGGTCGATCCGGCCCGGGCCTGAATGGGAACAACCGGCAACCGTTCTACCAGCGTCGACGGTTCAGCTCGTAGAGGGCGATGCCGGCGGCGGTGGAGACGTTGAGGCTCCCGACCTTGCCGAGCTGGGGGATGAACGCCACGGTGTCGCAGGCATCAAGCACGGTGCTCGAGAGACCCCGGTCCTCATGGCCGAGGGCTAGGCAGGTCCGGTCCGGGAATGCCACGTCGTGGATGGGGAGAGCACCATCGGCCAACTCGACACCTACCAGCCCGTACCCGGCCGACGCGATAGCTGCCAACGCCTCGTCGGCCTCCTCGCAAATCGTCCACGTGAGGTACCGGCCGGTCCCGAGGGCCGTCTTGGCCACCTTGGCGTGCGTAGGTGGACTGGTGGCCCCGGCCAACCAGAGGTGGGACACCCGGTAGGCGGCGGCCGTCCGCAGGATGGCCCCCACGTTGTACGGGGTCTGGACGCTGTCGAGCAGCAGGGCCACGTCTGGTTCGCTTCGGCGGCGCCATTCGCGGTGGAGGCGTTTGAGTCCGGTGCCATCGAGGTTCTTCATGCGGAGCTCTTCATGTCGGGTTCCTGACGTCGGGCTCCACGCGGGCCACATCCAGCAGACGGAATCCCTTGCGCGACCCCCTCCGGGTGGTGGTCCAGCCCGCTCCGTCGAGCCATCGGGCGAGGGAGTCGGCCCCCAGGTGGCGTTGGACCACCAGGTGAGCCGTCCCTTCGGGGGCGAGCCGACCCAGCCAGCGGTTCAGGAGGTCGTGGAGGGCTTCCTTGCCGATACGGATGGGCGGATTGGACCAAAGGCCGGCCAATGACAGGTCGTCAGGGACCTCGTCGGGCGCCACCACCCGTACGCCGTCCAGGCCGGCGTTGGCGGCATTAGCCCGGCACAGGTCGCGGGCCCGTTCGTTCACGTCGACGGCCCACACCGTGGCCTCGGGGTTACGGGTGGCCAGTGCACAGGCGATGGGTCCGTAGCCACAACCCAGGTCCATGAGAGCAACTGGACCGGTCGGTGGCGGCGGCCCCTCTAGCAGCAGATACCGGGTTCCGCGGTCGACCCGGTCGGCGGAAAATACCCCCCGGTCGGTAGCCAGCGTCAGGTCGACGTCGGGAAGTAGAAGGGAGACCTCGCCCGGTCGCGACACCGCCTCAGGTCGATCCGACCAGTAGTGCTGGTCCTTCCGGGCGTCCACGGTGGCGACGGTAGCCTCGTCGCCGTGTCCACCCACGAGATCAGGGTCATTGGCGACCCCGTCCTTCGCACGCCGGCTGCCGACGTGACCAACGTCGACGGCGCGCTGGCTCGGTTGTGCGAAGACATGTTCACCACCATGTACGAGGCGCTAGGCATCGGACTGGCAGCCCCCCAGGTCGGCGTGCAGAAGCGTTTCTTCGTATACGACCACGGCGAGGACTCCGGCGTGGTTCTGAACCCGCGGATCGTGGAGTCCGACGGCGAGTGGGCCTTTGAGGAAGGGTGTCTCTCTGTGCCCGGCCTGTCGTGGGAAATCGTCCGCCCGAAGACGATCCACCTGGTAGGCGTGGATCTCGACGGCAACGAGCTCTCGATCGAGGCCGACGAGTTGGAGGCCCGACTCTTCCAACACGAGATCGACCACCTGGATGGGGTTCTGCTAGTCGACCACCTCGATGACGAACAGCGGCGAGACGCCCGTCGTGCCCTAAACGAGTTGACCGTGGCTCGCCCGAGCCAGCCTGGTGGGTCCTTCCCAATGGACACAGGTGGCCGATCGTCGGGCGGGGGACTTCAACTGCCGTGACGGCCACCGTCCCGGAGCGGCCCCGCCGTCTGGCCTACCTCGGGAATCCGGCGGTCGCCGTGGCACCCCTGCGGGCACTTCACGAGGCCTCCGAACGACTGGGTACCGAGGTCGTCGTGGTGGTCACCGCCGAAGACCGTCGACGGAGCCGGCGGGGAGCGCCGTCGCCCACCCCAGTGGCTCAGGCCGCGGTCGAACTCGGTCTCCCAGTTACCCATGACCTCTCGTCGGTCGTCGATTCGGATGCAGACCTGGGAGTGGTGGTTGCCTACGGCCAGATCATCCCGGTGTCGTTGTTGAACCAGCTACCCATGATCAACCTGCACTTCTCGCTACTACCCCGATGGCGGGGTGCGGCACCTGTCGAACGGGCGTTGCTGGCCGGCGACGTCGCAACAGGGGTCTGTCTCATGGACGTGGCCGAGGAACTCGATACCGGTGGCATCCGGGGTCGGGTGGCCACACCGATCGGCCCGGACGAGACGGCTGAGGACCTACGGGGACGACTCGGAGACCTGGGTGCCCGGCTCCTGGTGGACGGCCTGGCCGCTGGCCTCGAGGCCTCCGAGCCCCAGCAGGGAGAACCCACGTGGGCCCACAAGATCGGGAGCGGTGACCTGTGGTTGGACTGGTCCCGTTCGGCCACCGAATTGGAGCGGATGGTCCGGGTGGGCGGCGCTCACACCACATTCCGGGGCGAACGGTTCAAGGTGCACTCGGCCGTTCCGTGTGATGGGCCCGCCAACGGTCCTTCCCCCGGAACGCTGGTGGGAGACATGGTGGCAACAGGATCCGGTGGCCTGCGCCTGGTCGAGGTCCAACCGGCCAATCGGGCCCGAATGACATTCGGTGCGTGGGTGACCGGTGCCCGCCCGACCGATGGCGAGGGGTTCGCTTCTGATGGGTGATGCCCGAGGGTTGGCCATCGAGGTGCTGGGACGCATCGAACATGATGGGGCGTACGCCAACCTGGCGCTACGGGCCGCGCTGGACCGGTCCGACCTGGAGCGACGGGACCGGGCGTTCGTCACCGACATGGTGTACGGCACGACCCGGATGCGACGGGCCTGCGACCACCTGGTGGACAGGTTCCTCCATGACGAGATCCAGCCCGAGGTCCGCACGGTGCTTCGTCTGGGTGCTTGGCAACTGGCCTTCGGTGGGGTTCCGGCACACGCCGCGGTCTCGGCCACCGTCGCCGTGGCACCCCGACGGGTGCGCGGCCTGTGCAACGCCGTGCTGCGTCGAGTCGCCGACGAACAACGGGCAGGAGCACCGCCCTGGCCGTCGCCGGCTGTGGCCCTGAGTTGCCCCGAAAAGGTGTTGGACCGGCTGGTGACCGACCTTGGCGAGGCCGACGCGATGGCGGCCATGGAATCCATGAATCGTCCGGCACCCGCCGTGGTGCGTGACGACGGCTACTACCAGGATCGAGCCTCCCAGCTGGTGGTCGAGGCGGTACTGGCCCCGGACCTCGGTGACAGGGAAGCGTCGGGAGCCGGAACACCTGTCGGTGAACGGATCCTGGACCTCTGCGCGGCACCTGGAGGGAAGGCCACGGCGCTGGCCGCGTCGGGTGGCCGGGTGGTGGCCTGCGACCTTCGGGAACGACGCCTCGGGCTCGTGGCGGACAACGCCCGCCGGCTGGAGCGTGACCTATTGCTGGTCGCAGCCGACGGTCGAGCGACGCCTTTCCGATCGGGTTCGTTCGACCGGGTTCTGGTGGACGCCCCGTGTTCGGGCCTCGGGGTCCTGCGACGCCGGGCTGATGCCCGCTGGCAGGAGGGCCGGTTCACCGATGTCGCGATCAGCGAGTTGGCCGACCTGCAGGTGGAACTACTGAACGGTGCCGTCGACCTCGTGGCATCAGGGGGCCTGCTGGCTTACAGCGTGTGCACTCTGACGGCTGCCGAGACCTCCGGGGTCGATCGTCGGATCCGGGCCGCCCACCCGACGCTGGTTCCCGAGCCGGTGGGGGAGCCGTGGCGACCCCATGGCGACGATGGTGGTGGAGGGCTTCTAATGCCTCAGGACCTGGACAGCGAGGGGATGGCGGTCTTCATGTACCGGGTCGGGTCAGGCCAGTAGCCCGACCCTGAGGTGTTCGAGCACCGCATCGAGTGCGTCGCGCGTCGGGTGACCCGGCTCGTCGACCAGTTCGTCGGTCAACACCGAGTGGGCCCGCTTGGAGATCCGGTGCTCGTTGCCCGGTGACGAGTCGATCTCCACGCCAATGAAGCCGTCGCCGAACTCCTCGGCCAGCCGCTCGAAGCGCTCGGCAGGGGCCATGGAATCCTCGCTGAACCGGAGGCCCAGAACACAGACACCAGCGTCGTCCCCTCGGTCGCCACGCACCCGCTCCCGCACGATCTCCAGATCCCGGTTCGATATGCCCAACGATCGTCGTCGCCGACCACCAATAGGCAGCGGCAGGCTGGGTTGGCTGAGCACCGGGGCCAGCATCCGCCGGTCGACCATCATCCCGAGTGCGAATCCTCCGGTGAAGCACATGCCGACCGCGCCAACGCCCGGGCCGCCACAACGGCCGTGCTCGAAGGCGGCCAGCGCCCGCAGCCAGTCGGTCACCGGCGAGGTGCGGCGTCTCAGGAAGGCCGTGAACTCCCGTGAAACGCATCCGCCAGCCAGCGATCGAAGGATGTAGCCGGGGGTGGCCCGACGTCCCGGCGTTCCGAACAACGAAGGAAGGACGGCCGTGCAGCCGATGGCGGCCACCCGTCGCCCGAAGTCGGCTACCCGGGGAGTGATGCCGGGCATCTCGGCCATGACGATGACCGCCGGCCCACTGCCGGTCCGCAGCACGGTCCGGGTGGTCCCACCGTGGGCGAACTCGTCAATCTCGTACCCGGCCAGTGCATCGATGTCCATCGGTCGAGCCATCGGCTGAGGGTACTCCCGGACACCGGGCCGGATCGGGGCGTCGACGGGGCCTCCGGTATCGTCCGGGGATGGACGCACACGATCACGGGCCGGCCGGCGAGACGCCCGCTGATCCGGTACTGGTTGTCAAGGTCCTGACCGTCTCGGACGGTGTGGTGCACGGGGTTCGCGAAGACCGCTCCGGAGCCGCCCTCGTCGCTCTCTGCGACGATCAGGGGTGGCACGTGGCCGAGACCGCGGTGACGGCCGACGGCGTCGATGAGGTGGCAGGGGCGCTACAGCGGCTGGCTGAAGGCTTCCACGGCCTGATCGTGACCACCGGAGGCACAGGGTTCGGCCCGCGCGACCTCACCCCAGAGGGAACGCTCGCAGTCCTGGGCCGTCAGGCTCCTGGTCTGGCCGAAGCGATGCGCCTGGTCAGTCCACTGGGCCGCCTATCGCGCGGTGTCGCAGGCACGCTGGGCACCGCACTGGTCGTCAACACCCCGGGTTCGGCGCGAGGCTGCGTCGAATGCCTGGAGGCGGTGGCCGATGTGGTTCCCCACGCCGTCCGCCTGTTGGTCGACAATGCCGACCCGCATCCCTCCGGCGAAGGATCCGGTGGCGGTCATGGTTGAACAGGCCGACGACCTGACCCCCGGAACGTCGGGCGACGGGCCGGCCATGGACGCGGCCATTGCCGCGGCGGCGACCGCTCGCTACCGGACGTCGCCGAATCCCTGGGTGGGTTCCGTGGTCCTGGTCGACGGCCTGATCGTCGGCACGGGTGCCACCGAACCGCCCGGCGGCGCACACGCCGAACGCTCGGCCATGGATGCCGCGACGCTGGCCAACGGCGGATCGATCGTCGGCTCCACGTTGGTGACCACGTTGGAGCCGTGCCACCACGAAGGTCGAACGGGACCATGTACCGAGGCCATCGTTGCCGCCGGAGTTGCCCGTGTTGTGGTGGCCATCGAGGACCCGGACCCGCAGGTGGCCGGCCGGGGCATCGCCCACCTACGAGATGCCGGTCTGGACGTGGTCGTCGGCATTCGTGCCGTAGAAGTCGCCGAACAGTTGGCGCCGTACCTCCACCACCGGAGGACCGGTCGCCCGCAGGTCGTCTTGAAGATGGCCATCACACTGGACGGACGCATCGCCGCCCCCGACGGGTCGAGCCGGTGGATCACCGGTCCTGAGGCCCGTGCCGACGTGCACCGGATGCGGGCGGAAAGCGACGCGGTCTGTGTGGGATCGGGAACTGTGCGAGCTGATGATCCCCGCCTCGACGTCCGGGACTGGCCTGAGGCCGATGCGATGGGTTCGACCGATCCCCGCCGCATCGTGTTGGGCGCTATTCCCGATGGCGCGCGGGTACTACCCGCAGAGGAACACCACGGGGACCTGGGCGTCCTGCTCGACCGGCTGGGTGACGAGGGTGTGCTGCAGTTGCTGGTGGAAGGCGGCGCCGAAGTGGCCGGACGGTTCCACCGCGAGGGACTGGTCGACCGTGTGGTGGCCTACGTGGCCCCGGCCCTACTGGGAGGCGATGACGGCCGGCCTCTGTTGGCTGGTGCCGGAGTGGCCACCATGGCTGAGGCGTGGCGCGGCCGGTTCACCGACGTCCGGCGTCTCGGTGACGACCTTCGCATCGAGCTGGTACCCGACGCTTGAACCCGTTCGGGAGCTGAAATCCCCGGCGGCGGCGGCGGTCCCGACGGGTAGGTTCGTGTCGTGCTGAAACTCGTCCTTCCCAAGGGTTCCCTTGAAAAGTCCACTCTCGACCTGTTCGAGGGTGCCGACCTGGGGGTCCAACGAAATTCCTCGGTCGACTACCGGGCAACCATCGATGATCCACGGATCGACGATGTCCGGATCCTGCGGCCCCAGGAGATTCCCACCTACGTGGCCGACGGCCTGTTCGACCTCGGGATCACCGGACGGGACTGGATCGAGGAGACGCATAGCAACGTCGTGTCTCTCGGCGAGCTCCACTATTCGAAGGCCACGGCCCGACCGGTCCGCATCGTGGTCGCCGTCCCCGGCGATTCCGACGTCGAGTCGGTGGCTGACCTCCCAGCCGGGGTTCGGGTGTCGAGTGAATACCCGGTGATGACGCGTCAGTTCTTTGAGGCCCACGGCGTCGAGGCCGATATCCGACTCTCGTATGGGGCGACGGAGGCCAAGGTTCCCGACATCGTCGACGTGGTGGTGGACATCACCGAGACGGGCCGGGCCATCCGGGCGGCCGGTCTGAAGATCATCGACACCATCCTGACCAGCTACACCGAACTGGTGGCCAACGCTGAGGCCTACGCCGATCCCGACAAGCGCCACGCCATGGAGCAGATACACCGGTTGCTTCAGGGAACGCTGGAGGCCCGCGGCAAGGTCCTCGTGAAGATGAACGTGTCGGGCGAGCACCTGGACGCGGTGATCGACCTGATCCCGTCAATGAAGTCGCCGACGGTCAACGAGCTGTACGGCGGCTCCGGCTTCGCCATCGAGACCGTGGTGGCCAAGTCGGAGATCAACGTGCTCATCCCGGCGCTGCGTGACGGTGGTGCCACCGACATCATCGAACTACCGCTTTCCAAGATCGTCCACTGACCGGCGGTTCCGCCGTTCAGTGGTTCACCGGAGAGGCCTACTCCTCCTCGTCGGTCGCTTCTGACCCGGGGTTCTCGGCGGCGTCCCGAAGGGCTTTTTCGACGGACACGTAGGCCAGTCGGATCTGGTGGAGGGCGTCGCGCATCGTGGCCTCGGCTTCCCCGAGACGACCGGGCAGCTTCTCGACCACGGCTCCCAGGGCGTCGATGGCCACGGAAGCCTCGCTCATGTTGGGCGGCTGCTGGGAGAGGTGGATGGCCGCCAACTCGTAGAACCCCATGAGGTGGTTGGCCACCACCACGGCGGCGGGCGCCGAGGCGATCTGTTCCTGGACTTGTGCCATCTCCCGGGCCATGTCCTCGGCCTGCTGGCGTTCCTCCGGGCTCAGGGCCTCGTCGGACAAGTCGTGGGTTGGCGCGGTGCCGCCAGCGGCGTCTGTCCCTGAAACTTCCTCGGGTTCGACGGGGTGCTCTCCACCGGGGGTCCAGAGGCTGCTCATCGTGTTCGCTCCTGTTGTTCGTGGTGGCCTGCCCGGCGGGCGGCACTCTCGTCGGGTGCTGGTCGACCCCGGGAGCGGTAGCCTACGGCTCACAACTAGATGGAAAGCGGGGTTCACCCCCCACCCGGCACGCGTTCAGCGGGCCCGGGTCCTCATCTCGTCTGATCGACGGGTCGTCCAGCGTCTTGAAGGGCAATGTCCTGAAAGGCAGTGCCTTCAGTGGCTAGACGGCCGTCGACCTTGGCGGGTGTCGGCTTTCCGGCGCCCGTCGTTTCGGCTTTTCCGGGGTCTTTACCCTGTGTACCAGTCGGTTCCGTCGGACGCCACCGCCCAAACCCCCACGAGGAGCGAGAGCCAACGTGACGCACAGGAGTGACGACTAATAGCAACGCCGACGAATCAGGAACCGCGGATCAATGACCGCATCCGGGCCCGACAGGTCCGGCTGGTCTCGCCCGACGGTGAACAGATGGGGATTCAGACCCTGTCTGACGCACTGGACGCGGCCCAGGAGATCGGGTTGGACCTGGTGGAGGTGGCCGACAAGGCCGACCCACCGGTTTGCCGGATCATGGACTACGGGAAGTTCAAGTACGAACAGTCCCAGCGGGCCAAGGAATCGCGCAAGAAGGCCACCCATGTCCTGGTCAAGGAGATGAAGTACCGACCCAAGATCGGTCCTGGTGACTTTGAGACCAAGACCCGCAAGGTTGAGGCTTTTCTGAGCGAGGGTTGCAAGGTCAAGGTCACCATCATGTTCCGTGGCCGGGAGATGCAGCACCCGGAGCTCGGTCGCCGCATCCTCGATCGGGTGGCCGAGGTCGTGTCCCATGTGGGACGAGTCGAGCTGTACCCGAAACAGGATGGCCGAAACATGATCATGGTTCTGGTGCCCGGTCAGGCCACGCGCAAACAGCGCGAGGCTGCCGCCGATCGCCAGGTCGTCGACACTGAGTCCGATTCCGGCGAAGCCGCGGAGGCTGCTGATCTGGAGGCGACCGACACCGCCGAGACCGTCGCTCCCGCGACCGACACGACCGCACCGGAGGCCACTCAGCCCGAGACGCCTTCCGAGGCGGCCGTCGCCGAGGACCAGCCCACCGAACCGCCGTCCGCCTGACCGGCCGACGAACTACTAGACCCGAAAACGGAGCAGAAACCATGCCCAAGATGAAGACCCACCGCGGCGCTGCGAAGCGCTTCAAGGTGACCGGCAGCGGGCGCCTCAAGCGTCGCAACGCCAACCTCAGCCACATTCTCGAGAAGAAGTCCCCGAAGCGAAAGCGTCGGCTGGCTCGCCAGAGCGACGTGGACCCGGCGAATGTGCCGGCTGTCCGCAAGCAACTCGGCATCTGACCGAGCCCCACGGGGCCTTGGAGCCCCATCGAGACAACACCGGTACCGACTGAACGGGTACCGACCGAACAGCGATCGTCCCTGCCGCCGCCGGTGGGGACCCGAACACAGGAGAGCGTGATGGCCAGGGTCAAGCGAGCCGTCCACAGCAAGAAGAAGCACAAGGCAGTCCTCGAGCAGGCGAAGGGCTACTACGGCGACAAGAGCCGTACTTTCCGCGCTGCCAACGAGCAGGTGATGCATTCCGGGAACTACGCCTTCCGCGACCGTCGGGCGCGTAAGGGACAGTTCCGTCGGCTCTGGATCCAGCGGATCAACGCCGCCTGCCGTCAGCACGGGACCAACTACAGCGTCTTCATCGCCGGTCTCAAGCAGGCTGGAATCGAAGTCGACCGAAAGGTGCTGGCCGACCTGGCCGTCAATGACAGTGCGGCGTTCGCCGCCCTGGTAGAGATGGCCGGCGCCGAAGCGGCCTGAACGCCGCTCAACGGTTGCCGACGACGGCTACCGATCAGATGATGCACGGTTATTCAGGGAGCAACCTGCGGGTTCGTCGGTTGCGAAGGCTGGCCCGTGATCGCGGAGAGCGGCATGAGCGACGTTCCTTCGTCGTCGAGGGTCCGGGCCTGGTGGCCGAGGTGCTCGATGCCGGCCGCGACGTGAACATGGTGCTGGTTCCCGAGTCGTCGTTGGGCGACCTCGACGTCGGGCCACGTCTCGAAGCGCTCCTGGCGCGTGCTGAGGCAACCGGGGCTGATGTCGGCACGGTGCCCGACTCGGTTTTCGACGGGTTGACCAGCACCACGTCCCCCCAGCCCGCCCTAGCCGAGGTGGGGTTCGTCGACGTCGACCCGGATGTGCTGTTCGCCGGCGTCGAGACCGGGCATCCGTTGCTGGTGCTCGTGGGCCTGGCTGATCCGGGCAACGTGGGCACCCTGTTGCGGTCAGCTGAGGCCTTCGGAGCTGCGGGCGTCCTTCTCGTCGGCGGCGTGGACCCCTACAACCCGAAGGTCGTACGGGCGGCCGCCGGTTCTGCCTTCCGGATCCCGTTCGCCATGGTGGGCGAAGACGAGGCCGTGGAGGTCGGGGGGCGACTCGCCGAAGCCGACATTGTCGCCTGGGCGACCGTGCCCACCGGTGGGGCGCCGATGGTCGACGTGGCCAAGGCGGAGGGGTTGTTGGCCCTCGTTCTCGGCAATGAGCCCCACGGGCTCACCGACGATGTACTGACGGCCTGCGCTGGTTCGGTCACCGTGGAGACAACGGGAAATGTGGACTCGCTCAACGTGGCCGTAGCCGGATCGGTGGCGCTCTACGAGGCGTGCCGGACCCGGGGAGCCTCAGACGCCTGATCGGTCCGAAACGATCATCGGGGACCAGAGGGCCGTGCCCTAGCCTGCGGAGGACGTGCCCCGTCCAGGGCGCCCGTCGTGCACCGTCTTCAACCGACCGCCCCGAAAGCCTCCACGCGCTCCACCCATGACCCCAGAACTAGACCAACACCTCGCCGATGCCGCCGCCGCGGTGGCGGCCGCTGGCGACCTAGATGCGCTCCGGCTGCTCGACGGTGATCTCCTGGGGAAGTCGTCGGTGGTCACCGAGGCCCGCCGGGGCCTGGGGGCACTGGATCCTGACGAGCGAAAGGACGCTGGTCGCCGCCTCAACGAGGTCCGGACCGAACTGGAACGCCTGCTCGCTGATCGCCGGGCGACGCTGGAGGCCAGTGCACGGGCCGTCACCCTCGAGGCCGAGCGTCTCGACCTGACCGAACTCGACGGTGGCCGTCGCCTGGGCCACCGCCACGTAGTCACTCAGACCTGGGAGCGTCTCGAGGACCTGTTCGTGGGGATGGGGTACACGGTGGCCGAAGGTCCCGAGATCGAGGACGAGTGGCACAACTTCGGCGCTCTCAACTTCCCGCCCGGACATCCCGCGCGCGACATGTACGACACGCTCTACGTCGATCACGGTGAGCCCGGAAGCACTCTGCTGCGTACCCACACCTCCCCTGTGCAGATACGCGTCATGGAGTCCTGCGAGCCGCCGATCTACTCGATCATGCCGGGACGCGTGTTCCGCAGCGACACGGCCGATGCCACACACATGCCGGTGTTCCACCAGATCGAGGGTCTGGTGGTCGATCGGGGCATCACCTTCGGCGACCTGGCGGGCACCCTCGAGGCATTCACCAAGGCCTACTTCGGCGGCGAGTTCACGTCGCGCCTACGACCCTCCTACTTCCCGTTCACCGAGCCTTCAGCTGAGTTCGACATCCAGCGTCCCGACGGCACGTGGCTGGAACTGGCTGGTTGCGGCATGGTGCATCCCGAGGTGCTAAAGGCCACCGGCATCGATCCGGAGACCTGGTCGGGCTTCGCGTTCGGCTTCGGCCTGGATCGCCTGGCTTTGATGCGCCACGGCATCGACGACCTCCGAGAGCTGTTTCGCAACGACCTCCGATTCCTGGGGCAGTTCTGATGCGCCAACATCCCGAGGGCGAATCCCGATGAAGGTGCTCCTGTCGTGGCTCCGGGAGTTTGCGCCGGTGGAAGGCGACCCGGTCGAGATTGGTGACCAGCTCAGCGGTCTGGGACTCGCTGTGGATGAGATGACGATCATCGGCGGGGGACTCGACGGAGTCGTCGTTGCCCGCGTGCTCGACCTACGGCCCCATCCCGACGCCGATCGGATCCAACTCGTAGACGTGGACGCCGGTGACGGTGAGGCCCTGCAGATCTGCTGTGGTGCGTTCAACATGTCGGTGGGGGACCTGGTCCCGCTGGCAACCCTGGGTACGACCATGGCCAACGGCATGGAGATCGCCCGCCGGAAGATGCGTGGTGAGTGGTCCAACGGGATGCTGTGTGCCGCAGAGGAAATCGGGTTGGGTGACGACCAGGACGGGATCATGGTGCTGGAGGGCTCTTCAGCGGATGACGGTCCCACGCCCGGAACCCCGCTTGCCGAGGCCCTCGAGTTGGTCCCCGATGTCCTGTACGACCTGGAGGTCAACCCCAATCGGCCCGACGCCATGTCGATCGCCGGCGTGGCCCGGGACCTGGCCGCCCGTCAGGGTGTGGCGTTCGCCCTGCCCGTGCCGGACGCCACCGAAACAGGCGAGGACGCCGTCGGGCGAATCGGCGTGGAGGTCCTCGACCCCGACCTGTGCGGCCGATTCGTGGCCCGGGTGGTCGACGGCATCCGGGTCGGGCCGTCGCCTCGATGGTTGGCCAACCGTCTCACCGCCCTGGGCATGCGCCCCATCAACAACGTGGTCGACGCCTCGAACTACGTGATGTTGGAGTTGGGTCAGCCGAACCACACCTACGATCTGGCTGCCCTTGGCGACGGTGGCGGAGCGGTCGCGCTCCGGGTCCGTCGTGCGAGCGAGGGAGAGGCGCTGGAGACCCTGGACGGCGAGGTCCGGACGCTCACGGCCTCCGATGGCGTGATCGCCGATGGGACGGACACGGCGATCGGCATCGCCGGAATAATGGGCGGCGCCTCGACGGAGGTCTCCGACAACACGACGTCGATCCTCCTGGAGATGGCCTGGTGGGACCCAATGACCATCACCACGTCGTCGCGACGACTCGGCCTCCGGAGTGAGGCCTCGGCCCGCTTCGAACGGGGAAGCGACCCCGAGGTGGCCGAGCGGGCGATGCGACGATTCGTCGAACTACTGGCCGACGCCGGCGCCACGTTGGCCCCCGGGATCGTGGACGTCCGCGGAAACCTGCCCGACCGGTCGCCGGTCCGGGTTCGGACCAGCAGGGTGAACGCCCTCCTGGGAACTGATCTGACCCGTGACGAGATGGCGGACCTCCTGACCTCCATCGAGTTCACAAACACGCCGGTCGGCGACGACCTGGACGTGACGGTGCCGAGCTTTCGTCCAGACAGCGCCACGGAGATCGACGTGGTCGAGGAGGTGGCCCGCCTCCATGGATACGAGCGCATCGCCCGGACGTTGCCCCGCTCCACGATCACTGGAGCTCTGACCCCATACCAGCATGACCGCCGCCGGATCCGTGACGCCATGGTGGGCCTGGGGCTTGACGAGGTCATGCCGGTGCCCTTCCTGGCCCCCGGCGACCTGGAGCGGGCCGGCCTGCCCGCTGACGGGATCACGGTGACCAACCCGCTGGTGGCTGAGGAATCGGTTATGCGGGCCTCGTTGCGGCCCGGCATCCTCAAGACGTTGGCCTACAACGCCTCCCATCGCCTGCACGGACTGGGTCTGTTCGAGATCGGCCACGTGTACAGGACGCCGGCACCGGTGGGTGGCGAGGTGTCACGCCTGCCTGACGAACGGGAACACCTGGCCGTGGCCTTGGGTGGGCGCGACGCCGGTGAGGCAGTGGCTGTCTGGTCGGCCTTGGCCGACGCCCTTGACGCCCGTCACTACCAGCTGGTGGCTGACGGTCCGGCTGGCCTGCACCCGACCCGTACGGCCCGCATCGAGGTGGACGACCCGTCGTCGGGAACCGTGGTGGTCGGCCATGTGGGTGAGGTTGACCCCGGGGCGCTGGCTGCGTACGACATTGCCGACCGGGTGGGCTGGTTGGAAGTCGATCTCGAGACCCTTCTGGATCTGCCCCACGGGCAGAGGCCGTATCGCCGGGTGAGTCGCTATCCGTCGTCGGACATCGACCTGGCGTTCGAGGTAGACGAGGGCACGCCGGCGTCAGCCGTGGGCTCGTGCCTGACCGCGGCGGCCGGTGATCTGCTGGCAGATCTGTCGCTGTTCGACGTGTTCCGCGGAGCACCGGTGGCCGACGGCCGGCGAAGTCTGGCTTTCACGCTGCGTTTTCAGGCCGACGACCGGACGCTCACCGATGCCGAGGTGGCTGCGGTGCGTACGGCGTGCATCGATGCTGTCCAGTCGAACCTGTCGGCCACCCTGCGCGGCTAGGAGCAAATCCCGCCCCGGCGGTACGGTCGCTGCCATGCGCGCATGGCAGGTACACGAACTGGGTGATCCGATCGACCGCATGGTCCTGGACGAGGTCGACCTTCCTGTTCCGGGGCCCGGTCGACTGGTGGTGAACACCGAGGCGGTGGGGTTGGCCTTCCCTGACGTCCTGCAGGTGAGGGGTGAATACCAGGTGAAACCACCTCTTCCGTTCGTGCCAGGCAGCGAGACGGCGGGCACGGTGGCTTCAGTGGGTGAGGGGGTGTCCAGCGACCTGATCGGCCGCCGGGTGGTGGCCCTGGGTGGTGGATTGGCCGAGCAGATCGAGCTTCCGGCTTCGCAGTCCTTCGAGGTGCCCGAGGGGCTTTCGTCGGCCAAGGCGGCGGCTATTCCGATGAACTACTGCACTACGTGGTTCGCCCTGCACGATCGGGCTCACCTGGCGGCCGGTGAGACGCTGCTAGTCACGGGGGCGTCGGGTGGTGTGGGGTCGGCGGCAATCCAACTGGGGCTGGCTGCTGGTGCCCGAGTGATCGCGGTGGCCGGCGGACCCGACAAGGTGGCGGCATGTGAGTCCCTCGGAGCCGACGCGGTCATCGACCACCGCGAGGTCGACGACCTGGTGGAGCGTGTACGTGAGCTCACCGACGGGAAGGGCGTGGACGTGGCCTACGACCCGGTGGGCGGCGAAACGTTCCAGCAGGTCCGGCGGTGCATGGCCTGGAATGGTCGCCTCCTGGTGGTCGGCTTTGTGGCTGGCATCCCGAAGCTGGCCACCAACCACGTGTTGCTCAAGAACTACTCGGTGGTCGGCGTCCACTGGGGCGCGTCGTTGGCTCGTGATCCCGAGTCGCTGCCCAGCCAGGTCGCATCGGTGATGGCTTTGGTCGACGAGGGCGCCGTGGATCCGCTACTCCACCCGCCCTATGCCTTCGAGGATGCCGCTCGGGCCCTCCAGGACATCTACGACCGGCAGGTGGTGGGCAAGGTAGTGGCAGACCTGACGGCCTGAATTGCCGGTTCGGGCTGTTCGCCGACTCCGGTCGTTGGACAGAAGTTGTCCGGATTTTTGGACAGGGGTTGCTCTGCGTTCTTGAATTAGTTAGATCAGGCCCCAGAACTCGCCCACAGAGCCCCCAGAACCCCTTGATTACAACGGTTTTTGGGCTTCAGAGGTTGTTCACGGCGGGGGATAGAGGTGCGTTGTGTGGCTTAGTCCGTCTAAAAATGCCGGTTCTTTCGTTGCCAGGGGTGCCAAAAGAGCCTCTCTAACCCTCTGGGTCGGCCGACTGGGTTGATCTCGAGTGCTCCGGTATCCACCAATATGCCAAGAGTTGTTGCTTAGACTTGAGTCAAGCCAAGGAATATCGGATCGCTTGCAGAGTCGTAGGGGCTTGCGGGCGGGCGTCTCGGTAGGCCTGGGTGAACTGGAGAGCAACTGTGCACGACGGGCCGCTGGCCGAGAGTGCATTGAGTTCACCGGTTTCGTCGCGGACAGGCGACGGCCGGTCTGCTCGTGGTGCCCGTGAACGTGCCCAGAGTCGACAGCGCATCCTGTCGTCTGTTCGTGACATTGCGGCGGCCGACGCTGGTACCGAACTGAAGATCGAGGACATCGCGCGAGTCGCCGGCTGTTCCCGGGCCACAGTTCACAACCACTTCCCCCACGCGATCCCCGGCATCTTCGAAGCGCTGGCTGTCGAGACCATCGAGACAGCCATCCGCCGTTATCGGATTGATTCAGAGAAGTACTCCGGCCTCGACAAGCCCCGGCACTTCATAGGTTTGACTGCAGACGAGTTCTACAGGGCCGGCGATCTAGCCGTCGTGATGGTCAGAGCTTCAGTTGACCAGGCCACAGACAGTCCTTGGCCCTGGGGTCTCGGATACCAGACCACGATCGACTGCTACGACGAAGCAGCTGAAGATGACGACCTGCCAGGTACATCCGCGGACCTAGCAGAGGTCACACACATCCACTTCTACGGTTCCGTCTACCTGTGGGCGCTCGGCAGACTCGACGGCGACAGGTTCCTTCAATCCGCGAAAAGCAGTGTTGACCTGGCCTTAAACGCATTGCAGGCCAGCCGATGAAACGTTTCGCTGGCCGCCGGCCCGAGCAGAGGACCCGTCGTCCTCTTCGCCGTAACAACCGTCTACGGCTTGTTCGGGTATTCCTTGGCGTCACGCTGTTCGCTTCGACAGTGGCCACCCCGGTAGGAGTCTCCGCTGCTTCAACAGTCGTAGAAGCCGAAAACGTCGGGAAAACCCTTCCGGCTTCAATGTCCAGTCGAACAACCACACGGGTAACCACCCAAACGTCCTCCAGCACAGAGTTCTTCGACTGTGAAGGAGACCGAGGCGGCGTGCTCTACCAGGTCATCTGGAAAGAGGGCCCTGATAAGGAGAACCCGTACCCTCTGTCCCCGAGTAGAAAAAAAGTGTTCTCCCTCAAGGAGTACGACCCGGTCACCGCGAAGTACACCATCGTGGCTGAATACGCGTATGAGGATTTCCTCTATAAGGACGCGAAGGGGAAAGAACAAAAAGGGAGTAAGGGGAACCCGAACGGCTTGTCCTTAGACCCAGAGGGCCGGGCCTACGTCACCTACTCGTATGACAAGGACAACAAGTACGTCAGCCTCATACGGCTCCGTCCCGGTGGCGAACTCGGTGGCAAATATCCCTATCCCAGCCACGAGGTCATCGCAAAGCTCCGCGAAAATGACGCGGGCAGTGACCTCAATGCGGGTACCTACCTCGAAGAGGGCGGGGTTCCCTATGTGATTGTCTCCACCGGTTTCGGCGGGGGTACCAGCATGAAGGTCAACCTGGATACGGGAGCCGTTGAGGACTGGAATCTGAAGAAGGGAGAAGATTTCAGCGGCGGGTCGTTGTCAAACGCCAAGGACTACTCCTGGGTTCCTGAAGGAATCAAGTACAGGGGTGAGACCTACAACATTGTGGGGCTCGTGATGGACGGTGATTCCGGTCATGTGCTCCTGGCCTCGTCTGACGACAGCGTTCCGTATGCGAGTGCGACGGTTTCCGCCCCAGCGGGTGAGGGCTCCGATTACGTGGGCACCTACGGGGCTTCGTTCAACTTCAAGCCGGGTGGCCTCGGCAGCGACGAACCAAGCTTGGTGTTCTTCTCCAACAACGGCAACAACAACGGTGGAGAGGGTTTCCTGACCCAGTTGACCTGGGACGACTCTGATGGTGACGCTGCCGGCTCGTTCGCCTTGGGGACTATCGGGGATACGCAGGAGACAAGCAACAACGACGGTGGAGGATGCCCGTTCGCGGATCCGCCGACGACCTTGGGGCCAGTCGTGGTGTGGCCGCCGGATTGTGTGCTCGACAACCCCACGGCAATCGGTTCGAAATTCCCGCTGAAGATCACCAATACGAGCGATAAGTACGCCACCTTCTACGTCACCGTCAACGTCAACGGCCGGGCACAGGCAATCGTTGACGATGACGGTGGCGAATTCGGGCGCGAGCGGGCCTCCGTAGAGATCGCCAGTGGAGTCACGAAGGAGTTCACGTTCGACATCGAATGGGGCGACGAGTGGGAGGCCGAAGTCGAACTCAACGGCGAGAAGCTCGCCTTCGACCCGACCGGGGGGGTCCTCAACGAGGAGGCATGTGGCGGGGAGCCCGTTGACGACGGAGTCTTCCTGCCGACGGCAACGTTGTTGTCAGTCATCTGTGCCGTAGACGGTGGTAAGGCCGACGTCACGGTCACTCTGGACAACATGGAATCGACGATGGACGTCGAATTCGTGGTCACCAGCACCATCGGCGGCGTTGTCGAAGAGGAGTTCGCCGGCACGGTCAATGCCCGCGACAGCAAAGAAATCGAGATTCTGGTTCCCCACGGAAGCGAGTGGAGCCTGGAGTGGGAGGCGTCAGACCCGAAAGACTCGGGAACTCGTACGGAGCGCGTCGGTCTTCCCGTCAACGGTTCTGAGACCGCGAATTGCCCGCCGGACGATGTGTTCGAGCCCGGCGCGGACGTCATCGACTTGGACTGCTCAGAGCAAGGGCCGCCCCCTTATGAAGTGACGGTCACTCTGGACAACATGAAATCGACGATGGACGTCATATTCGTGGTCACCAGCACCATCGGCGGTGTTGTCGAAGAGGAGTTCAACGACACGGTTGGAGGCGGGCTGCCTGAGACGGTCAATATCTCGGTGCCCGAAGACGCCACCTGGTCGGTTTCGTGGCAGGCCACAAACAGCCAGAATTCGTCCGAAGTGGAAAAAGGAAATATTCCGGAGAGCGGTTCGAACCAGGCCGACTGTGTGGGTGACACGGACCCGGAGATCATCGGGAACGTCTACGGCTACGTATGGGCAGATTGGGACAAGTCCGGAACCCGAACTGAAATCAAAGATGGCGCCGAGGAGCATGTAGCCGGAGCAGTCGCAACCCTTACGAACACCACCGACTATTTCGACGAAGAGGGGCAGGTTCTCTACGGGCCCGGCGGGTACGTGGAAATGGCCACCACCGGCGACGAGTCAGAGGGTGGCAGCGATGCCGGTGACTACCGCTGGTTCATCTCTGACGTGCCAGTCGAGGACCAATCGGGAAACATCCAGCAGTACACGGTCCAGGTTGACTACGCCGGAGCGACCTTCCCTTCCGGGTTCACCCCGGCTGGATACACGGTCCAGCACAACGAGGACAACGTCCTTGCTGACGAAACCGACTCGGACGTCGCACCGCTGGCTGGAAGCATCGGCGAGTCCGCACCGTTCTCCCTCGTCGAGAATCTGGACGAGCACCGAGTTGACGCCGGCGTCGTCACCGACATCGCCTTCGAACCGACAGCCGAAGTGACGATCGACTGCGATTCGGGAACCGCGCAGATCACCCTTGACAACACCCTGTCAGCGGTCGACGCCAACTTCACGGTCGACGCGTGGGCCGGAATCCGCAGCGACGAGAACCGACTCGATGGGTCGGGAACCCAAGTAGTCACCGGTGGATCAAGTACCGACTACGAGCAGGCCATCGCGACTCCCGCCGGCCAGGTGCTCCTCATCCGGGTCACTGCGATGGCCTGGGAGGATGGAAAGGACCTCGGTCTCGGCTCGTTCCAGGTCTGGGACCAGTCGGTTTCCGACGCCCCGGCCCGCTTCTGCCCGGCGATTCAGGTCATCGCGACGGACTGCCCGCCAACCGTTGTCCTTGACAACAGCCAATCTGAAGTCGACGTCGTCTACTTGTTGACCACCATGATCGACATCACCAACTCGGCAGGAGAAGACGAAGTACGGGTAGCTCCCCTCACCGTCGAGCCATACGAACTTCCGACGCTTTCGGAAGGCGCAACCTGGCACCTGGAATGGGTGATCACGGATCCGGACGACTCAGATCGTCGTTATGAGGGCACCATCCCGGCGCCGTCAGGTACCGAGTTCCATCAGTTCTCTGTTGACTGTGAGCCGCCCCCGTTTGAACCGGTCGTCGAACTTGAGACGG
>JASLKK010000016.1 GCA_030747595.1 Acidimicrobiales bacterium
GTCACGGGCCATGTCGGCCCTTGAACAGGTCGGCCTTGGTGAGCGCCACGACCACCGCCCAGTGCAGATGTCGGGCGGCGAGCAGCAGCGGGTGGCCATTGCGCGGGCCATCTCGACGGACCCCGGGGTTGTGTTGGCCGATGAGCCGACCGGGGCACTCGACAGCCGCAATGCCGAGAACGTGATGCAGATCTTTGCGGACCTGCAGTCGCCCGAACGAGCCATCTGCATTGTCACCCATGACATGCACGTGGCAGATGCGACCCGGCGCAGGATCTCCATGCTGGATGGGAAGATCGTGGCCGACGAGTTGCTCGGTGGCCCATCTGGTGGCCGTGTTGTGACAGGGGCGGGGGCCGGATCGTGAGACGCTTCCGGGAACTGGTCGGCGTGGCCACCGCCGGGTTGACGGCCCGCAAGATCCGGACGTTGCTCATCATGCTCGGCCCGATCCTGGGCGTGTCGGCCATCGTGGCCGCCATCGGCATCAACGAGAGTTCCAAGGGTCACCTCAAGGCCAAGCTCCAGGAGCTGGGTACCGACCTGATCGTGGTCAATGCCTCGGCAGGGTTCGGATTCGGCCAGGACCCAGTCATCGAGGCTGCCGCCGTGGCCCGTGTCGGGCGACTGCCCGACGTGGTGGCGGTGACTGGCACCCGTCAGCTGTCTGACATCGTGACCGTGCCGTTTGCCGGAGCGGAGGACTACTACCGGGCCTTCCCCGTCCCGGTGATAGCCACGGGCCCCGAGCTGCCCGCCACCCTGGAGGTGCCGATGGTCTCGGGACGGTTCCTGAACGCCTTCGACAAGGAGTCCAGCGCCCGGGTGGCCGTCATCGGGCGGGATCTGGCCGACGAGTACGGCTATCTGGCGGGGGAGTCGCGCACCATTGAGCTGAACGGCTTGGAGTACGGGGTGGTCGGGGTTCTGGACTGGGTCCTGTTGGAACCGTCGATGGATTCGGCGGTGTTCGTGACGTTCGCTGCTGCGATTGCCGACTGGGATCTGGACGATCCCGATCCGAATCGTCTGTACGTCCGGGCTCCCACCAACACCGCGATGGTGGCCAAGGAGATCCCCATCGTGGTCAGCCTCGGCGGGCCGGACGGGGCTAATGCCTCGGTCCCCACGGATCTGCTGGACGCTCAGTCGCAGGTTGACGAGAGTCTCAACAACCTGACCAAGATGATGGGTGGGCTGGCCCTCATCGTGGGTGGTGTGGGCATCGCCAATGTGATGTCCATCTCGGTGATCCAGCGATCTTCGGAGATTGGGATCCGGCGGGCCCTCGGACACAGTCGAGGGACCATCGCCGTCCAGTTTTTGTTCGAGGCCCTCGTGGTGGGGGTGTTCGGGGGGATCCTCGGGGCGCTGGTAGGTGCCGGCGTGGTCTGGGGGGTGGCGGCCCAAAGGGGCTACACCATGGTGCTCAGCGTGACCGGACTCGCCGGGTGGGCACTGGTCTCGGTCGGCGTTGCCGTGGTGGCGGGCCTCTATCCGTCGTCCAAGGCCGCCCGTCTGGAGCCGTTGGAGACCCTCCGCCTCGGATGATGGCGCCCTATTGAGGGCCCTAGCATCGGTCCCGATGGATCCTGACCTCCTACAAGCCTTCGGCTGGACCGGCGGAGCGCGCCCCGATGACGGCCGTCTGGGTCGGATCGTGCGGGTCGACCGGGGCGAGTGCGACGTGGTGACTGACGAGGGTCGCCTCCGGGTGCTCTCTGATTCACAACGTTCTCAGGACCTGCTGGCGCCGGCCACCGGCGACTGGGTGGTGGTGGTCGACGATCCCGAGTTGGGTCCGCTGATCTCGCGTGTGCTGGACCGGGCCAATACGGTGTCGCGCCGTGACCCGTCCGAGGCGGTCATCGAGCAGGTCCTGGTGGCCAACGTGGACCTGGTACTCATCGTGCATGGACTGGACCGGCCCCTTCCGCCGGGGCGTCTCGAGCGGTTCCTGGTCGTGGGTTGGGATAGCGGAGCCGAGGTGGTCGTGGTCCTGACCAAGGCGGATCGAGAACCGGAGGCCGCCATCGAGGTTGCGGCCACCGTCCGGGCGCTGGCTCCCGATGTCGAGGTTCTGACCGTCGGCATGGGGCGTGACTATCCAGGGCATGAACAGGTCGCCTCGCTGATGACGCCGGGACGCACCGTGGCTCTGTTGGGGGAGTCGGGAGCCGGAAAGTCGACGCTGGTCAACGCCCTGGTGGGCGACGAGGTGCTGGCTACTGCGGCGGTGCGAGCCGGTGACTCTAAGGGGCGCCACACCACAGTGAGCCGGGAGCTGGTCCTGCGTCCTGGCGGGGGCTTGCTGGTCGATACGCCGGGAATCCGGGCCGTGGGGATCTGGGATGCCGAGGAGTCTCTTTCCCGGGTGTTCGGCGACCTCGAGGAGCGGTCCGCCGACTGTCGGTTTGCCGATTGTGCCCATGACACCGAGCCGGACTGCGCAGTCCGGGCCGAGGTGGAAGCCGGCCGGGTGGATCACCGACGGGTTGACCGTTTCCGTTCGTTGCGGGCCGAACTGGCCGAGCAGCGCGAACGTGAGGTGGGCCGGGAACGGAGATCCGGTCGGGGCCGCCGCCGCTAGGAGTTCAGTCGCCTGTCTGGCTTCGCGCCTCTTGGGCGGCCAGGGTTCGGCGGTCCAGCTTGTCGCCTGCGTTCAGCGGAAGCCGATCCACGATGCGGATGGCCCCGGGCAGCTTGTAGCCCGACAGGTCGTCGTGACCGTGGGCCACCAGGTCATGCAGGGCCGGCGGGTGGTCGGGATCGGTCGGAACGATGACGGCCACACCGATCTCGCCCATGGTTGAGTCAGGCCGGGGCACCACAGCCACCTGGGCAACAGCGGGATGGGTGCCCAGCACCGCCTCGACTTCGAGCGGGTAGACGTTGTAGCCGCCACGGATGTACATCTCCTTGACCCGTCCGGCTAGCCGGAAGCAACCGGCGTCGTCCACATGGGCCAGGTCGCCGGTTCGGAGCCAGCCGTCGACCAGGGCTTCGGTGGTGCCCTCTGGGTCGTTCCAGTAGCCGGACATGGCGCTCGGCGTCTGTAGCCAGAGTTCGCCCACCTCGCCGTCGATGAGGGCCTGACCGTCGTCATCGCGGACCTCGGCGGCAACCCCTGGGCGGGGTCGCCCCACCGTGTGGAGCGCCTCGTCGTCGTCGGCGTCCAAGGCCGTACTCAGACCGGTGCCACCGGATTCGGTGGACGAGTAACGAATCGAATAGGCGGCACCGAATCGTTCGCGGGCCTCAATGACCAGCGCTGGCGGTGACGGCCCTGCACCGACCACGATGGACTGCACGCATGACAGGTCTCGATCGTCGAATCCAGGCTCCTGCATGAGGAGCGAGATCTGGGAGGCCACCCCGTTCACGGCCGGGAGGCGGTACCGCTCCACCAGGTCCAGGAAGCCGCTGGCTGTCCAGCGGTCCATGACGTGGATGGTGGCGCCTGAGGCCAGCTGCCACCCGAGTTTGGTCATCACGCCGACGTGGGCGAACGCCGTGCCGCTGACCATGTGACCGCCCGATCCCCATGCGCCACCGGCATCCAGCGCGTGGATGGCTACCAGTTGCCGGTCGGTGAACCAGGCGCCGCGGGGGTCGCCGGTGGTGCCGGATGTGAAACAGATGCAGGTCGGCCGGTAAGGGTCCGCGGGGACGGCCGGGACGACTTCGCCGTGGCCCCGGAGGCCGGCTAGCAGTTGGGTTGGATCGTTACCGTCACCGACCAGTTCGACGCGACGATCTTCGGGAATGCCGTCGGAGAGGGCGTCGTTGGCCAGGATCAGGTCAGGATCGACGGCCTCGATGATGCGAGATCGTTCTCGGGCCCGGAGACGGGGATTGGCGCCAGCGGTGGTCACTCCGGCCTTGGCGGCCGCCAGATATCCCACCGCGTACTCGAGGCCGGAAGGCAGGGAGAGAAGGAGGACGTTTCCGGGCCCTAATCCTCGGCCGGCTAGTCCGGCGGCCACCTCGTCGCTGGCCCGGTCGAGTTCCCGGTAGGACAATTCGGTGCCGTCGGCCAACTGGAACGCTGCCCGGTCGCCGAACCGGCGGGCGGCCTCGGCCACCGTTTCAGCCAGCAGGGGCCTGCTCATCTGGTTCTCGTCCTGCGAGCAGTCATCGGGTCACCGGTCGATTGGAGATCTCAGGTGTCGAGGAGTTCGAGGATGCGATCGGCTGGTCGGGCGACTACTGCCCGGTTGCCGAGGATTCCAATGGGTCGCTGCATGAGTTCGGGATGTGCGGAGATCAGGTCGACCACGACGGTCGGGTCGTCCAGCGACGCCGGGTTGACGTTCAACGCATCGAACCCATCGCCCCGGCGGATCATCTCCGCAGGGCCCAGAGCGACCATGTCCAGGATTCGCACCAGCAGGTCGTGATCCAGCGGCTCGTCCATGTACTCGATGACGTCGAACTCGACGCCGCGCTCCTCGAGAATTTCGAGGGCGCCCCGGGACTTCCCTCAGACCGGGTTGTGGACGAGTAGGAGCCGACGCGGATCGATGGAAGCCATGGGCCGGACGGTACCGCGCGCTTCGCCCGCCCCTAGAATCGTCGCGTGGCCCACGCATCATGTGGGCTGCACAGAACCTGGACGGACCGAGCATCGGCCGCCCCTTCGATCCCGGGAGTTCGACCCATGAGCCGACGAAGCGACGCCATTGAGCGCTTCACCGTCGAAGCCGAGGCCTCGGGGCTCGACATCGAGGTACAGCTATATCCCGGTGGAACCCGGACGGCGGCCGATGCGGCTGACGCCGTGGGTTGCCACGTGGATCAGATCGTGAAGTCGTTGGTGTTCATGGCCGACGTCCGGCCGGTACTCGTGTTGTGCTCAGGCGGCCGCCGGGTCGATGAGGAACGCCTGGCGTCCTACCTGGGTACTGAGATCAGGATCGCCGGGGCCAGCGAGGTCCGGGCGGCCACCGGATTCGCTATTGGTGGGACGCCGCCGCTGGGGCACACCGTTCCGTTGCGGACCTTGGTCGACCCTCATCTCATGGACTTCGATGAGGTTTGGGCGGCGGCCGGCACCCCCGATTCGGTGTTCCCCGTGAAGCCCAAGGACCTGGTCAAGGCCACTTCGGGTGCGGTGGTCGGCGTCACCCGCTGACCGGCGATCTCAGGCGTGGTCGTCCAGTGGGACGGCGGTGGTGGACTTGAGTTCCTCCATGACGAAGATCGAACGGAAGCCCGAGAAACCGACACGCTGGGTCATCCGCTTGTAAAAGTCGTCGTAGGCGGCGATGTCGCGGACGAGTACCCGAAGCATGTAGTCCACTTCACCACTGGTTCGCCAGGCGTTCACGATTTCGGGAAACTCGGCGATGCCCAGGGTGAACTGCTCCAACCAATCGGCGGAGTGGTCAGTGGTGCGGATCTCCACGAGGGCGGTGAGGCCGCGTCCGACCGCCGCTGGATCGACGAGGGCCACCCGCCCACGAAGGATGCCCTGGTCCTGAAGGCGTTGGACCCGCCGCCAACACGATGTGGCCGAGAGGCCGACCCGTTCGCCGAGTTCGGTGGTGGAGAGGGAGGCATCGTCCTGGAGGAGACGCAGCAGATCCCGATCGATGATATCCATTGTGCAAGTATATTGCAGATTAGAGGTTATATCTGGATAACTAATGCACAAATAGGCTGAGATATCGCAATAGCGCACGGATATCCCGGGGATTCTCCAATAGGTTCATGCCGTGGTCACGCACTACGACGCCAACTCCCACAACGTCAACCCCCGGCATCCATCCACGCTGTTCACGGCGCATCCGGCATCGGTCGGTGAGACGTGGTCGCAGCACGCTCGGTTTGCATTTTCGGCAGCCGGAAGATTGGTTGTTGCTGCCATGGCCGCAGCGGTGCACGCCCTGTTTCCCTTTCTTTTTCAGACGACGGCCAGTCGGACCATCGACGTACTCCACTCCCGGATTCACGGCCCTCGGGGCAACGAGTCGGTGGTGACCACCACCACGGAGCTTCTGGCTGAGTAATCCTGTTCCCATGAGCCCGGCGTCGCACCTCCCTCCGCTGGTCGTCGAGGTCACTCGGGGTGATCGGCTTGAGAGTCGACACGAGGTTGACGTGGCCATCGTCGATGCAGACGGCCGATTGGTCCGCGCCCACGGCGATGCCCATCGTGACGTGATGCCCCGTTCAGCGTGCAAGCCCGTCCAGGCGTTGCCGCTGGTAACCACCGGCGCCGCCGACGCCTTCAGTCTGGGCAATGTCGAGTTGGCCCTGGCGTGCGCCAGTCACGACGGTGAGCCGGGTCATGTCTCCGCTGTCAGGGCCTGGCTCGGTCGACTCGGTCTGGACGCCGATGCCTTGGCGTGTGGAAGCCACCTTCCGATGCACGAGGGCTCGGCCGCCGACATGGTGGCTGCCGGTGACACACCGGACCAGACGCACAATAACTGCTCTGGCAAGCACGTCGGCTTCCTCACCGTTCTCCGCCACCTCGACCTGCCACTGGACGGATACCTGGATCCCTCCCATCCGCTGCATGCCGATCACGTGACTCCGGCGCTGGCCGAGGCTTGCGGGGTCGACCTGGACAGCCAGGTTCCCGGCATCGACGGATGTGGTATCCCGGTCTGGTCCGTGCCCCTCGATGGCCTTGCCGGCGCCTGGGCCGGGCTCGGTTCGGCGGCGGCCAACGCACCGGCCACCCGCCTGTTGGACGCCATGCGTGCCGAACCGTTCCACGTGGCTGGTAGCGACCGGACCTGCACCCGGATCATCCGCGCGGCGTCGGGCTCCGCCGTGGTCAAGACCGGCGCAGAGGGCGTGTTCTGCGCTGCCCTACCTGCCAGTGGGCTGGGCCTGGGGTTGAAGGTTCGGGACGGCGCGAGGCGGGCCGCCGATGCGGCAGTCCTCCACCTGCTGACAGATCTGGGATGCCTCCCGGACGATGGCCCTGAACTGCTCCGCAACCGGGCCGGCACGATCGTGGGCCAGGTTCGCGTGACGTAGTTGCCCGTACCGGATTACCCCTGGCAGGACCACCGTATGGCTGGCCTGAAGGCTCTGTTCCCTAGGGTGGGCTCCCTAGGGTGGCGGGCTGAAGACGACGGAGATCCGAGGGACCGCTTCGATGGAGAGGACTTCAATGGGCAGTTGTGACGGACGGGTGGTGATCGTGACCGGAGCCGGTCGTGGTCTTGGGCGGGCCCATGCCCTGGCCTTTGCGGCTGAGGGCGCCCATGTGGTGGTCAACGACCTCGGGGTGGGACGCGAGGGACAGGACCCCGATGCGGCCGTCAGCCCGGCCCACGAAGTGGTGGCCGTCATCGAGGCCATGGGTGGTCAAGCCATTGTCGACGGAGCGGACGTAGCCGACTGGGATCAGGCCGAGTCCATGGTGGCCCGGGCCGTCGATACGTGGGGCCGCCTCGACACGCTGGTCTGCAACGCCGGGTTCCTTCGGGATCGAATGCTGGCCAACATGGGTGAGGACGAGTGGGACTCGGTGACCCGGGTCCACCTGAAGGGGCACTTCGCCCCGGCCCGTCATGCCATTGCCCACTGGCGCGAGCGGTCCAAAGGCGGTGAGGAGGTGGCCGGTCGGGTGGTCATGACGTCGTCCGGCGCGGGCCTGATGGGCAGCATCGGGCAGGGCAACTATGCGGCGGCCAAGGCTGGGATCGCCTTGCTGGTCGTCCAGGCGGCGGCTGAGTGGGGCCGTTACGGGGTGTTAGTCAACGGGGTGGCCCCCGATGCGAGGACTCGCATGACCGAGGGCGTGTTCTACGGCGATGCACCTGACAATGCATGGGACGAGAAGGACCCGGCCAACGTGTCACCCCTAATGGTCTGGTTGGGGAGCGAGGCTTGTGACGTGACCGGCCGGGTCTTCGAGGCCACCGGTGGCCAGTTGAACGTGTGCGATGGATGGCAGCACGGCCCCGTGGTCTCGGTGGGGGAGCGTCGGTTCACCGTCGACGAGGTGGGCGAGGCTGTACACCGGTCGATCGCCGAGGGCCCCGAGCCGGCGCCCGTCTTTGGAAGCTGATTGCCGGTACCTGAGGGTCCAAACGGTGGTTGACCGGGTGGGTATCAGGACGCCCGTTCGGCGTCGGCTCCCCGGGTGAGGGCCTCGTCAAGGAGTTGGCGTGCGGAGTCGCGGTCGACGCCCAGTTGGCGGACCTCGAAGGCGAAGCGGTCGGCGGCCGCGGCCAGGCGTTCGCGGCGCTGTCGGAGAGGCTCGGAGTGGGGCGGCTCGTCAACCACGAAGGTGCCTCGTCGCCCCCGACCCTCGAGCGCCCCGGAAGCCTCCAGTTCGCGGTAGGCCCGGGCCACCGTGCCGGGCGCCAAGGCGAGTGCACTGGCCATGTCGCGGACGGTGGGAAGGCGGGAGCCCGCCACGAGGTGGCCGACGGCCACCATCACCGACAGCTGGGCCCTCAACTGTTCGTAGAGAGGGACCGAGACGTTGGCATCCAGGCGAATGACTAGGCGGCGGCGTCGACCGGTGGGGTCGATCGAGTCGGCGATGGTCGGGCCTGTCTGCATGCAACGTACACTGTATCAGTACAAATAAACAGAAATAGTCAGGATTGCCTCAAATCCTTGCATCCATTAGTGGTACAGATGATAGTTCGTATCAACAAAGCTCGCTCCAAAGAGGCGGGCAAGAGCCTCGGCGAACGGGAGCACACCATGAAACTGGTCACGGCGGTCATCAAGCCCTTCAAACTCGACGACGTGAAGGACGGCCTCGCCACCCTCGGCGTTCAGGGCATGACGGTTAGCGAGGTCCAGGGCTTCGGACGACAGGGCGGGCACAGTGAGACTTATCGGGGCACCGAGTACAAGGTGCTCTTCACCCCCAAGACCCGGGTCGAGGTGGTGGTCGACGACGACGTGGCCGACCAGGTTGTGGACGCCATCGTGGCCGCCGCCCGCACCGAGAAGATCGGCGACGGCAAGGTCTGGGTGACGGACGTAGGCAACCTCGTCCGCATCCGTACCGGCGAGCGTGGCGCAGACGCCGTGTAGTTCCTGCAGGCAGGCATCTCCCGGTCGTCTCGTCTGGGAGGGGTGACGACTACCGTCGACGGTAATGAGCGACGACCCGACCCCCCAGCAGTCTGATATTGAGCAGCCTGACGTCGAGGAACAGGTCCGGTTCGAGATCCGGAACCAGGTGGCGTGGATCACCATCGACAACCCGACCAAGGGCAACGCCATCTCGCCGGACATGCGGGATCGCATGGCTTCGCTGATCAACGGTTGCAACGGCCGGTTCGAGGCCCGTGCCATCGTGATCACCGCTGTAGGTCGGAAACTCTTCTGCCCGGGGGCCGACATAAGCGTTGGTCGTGAGTTCGCTCCGCGACCCGACGATGCGCCACCGCTCGCCGTCGGCGAGTCCCGACGCATGATGCTCGAGGGTCAACTCAAGTTGATGCCGGCCATACTGGACAGCGAGCTGCCGGTGATCGCCGCGGTGAACGGCACGGCGGCCGGCGTGGGGGCCCACCTGGCGTTGTGTTGTGACCTGGTGATCATGGCCGACAACGCCAAGTTCATCGAGGTATTCGCTCGCCGGGGCCTGGTGCCTGACGGGCTCGGTGCCTGGATCCTGCCCCGCCTGGTGGGACTACAGAAGGCTAAGGAACTCATGTTCTTTGCCGAGGACATCAGCGCCGAAGAGGCTCTCCGAATCGGACTCTGCAACCGAGTAGTTCCCGGCGACGATCTCATCGAGGCCGCCACCGAATGGGCGGAACGGCTGGCCAGCGGCCCGACCCGAAGCTTCATGCTCACTAAGTGGCTGGTGAACCGGTCGTTGGACGTCGACCGGCGCACGCTGGAGGACAATGAGGCGTGGGCCGTTGAACTCAACAACGGCACCGTGGACTCCGCCGAGGGCCTGGCCAGCTTCCGCGAGCGTCGCGATCCGGTGTGGCGGGGTTTCTAGGACCCGTGCGCCCAGGGCCAGTGCTTCTAATGTCAGCCGCGATGACGGCGTACAGACGAGGGCTGGACTGATGATCATCCGGGTTGATGCAGCGGGTGAGATCCGGGTCGACGAGCACGACGTGTTCACCGACTTCCACGTCGAGGACAGCGCCGGGTGTTCCACCGCTGACCTGGCAGCCACCATGGGCGAGGACACCCGGGCCGACGGCGAGTACCTCTGGATCGCCGAGACGGCTGTCCGCCATTGGCTGTCAGGCCGCATCGACGAAACGTGGGACGAGGGCTTCTCGGGCATGTTCGCCTATGCCCGTTCTAAGGGTTGGACCAACGACGCAGGCACCCATCTACGGTCCCACGTCGAGCACCCCGACTGATTCGCTTCCGATCGACTTATTCCAGACTGAGAATCCGGCCCATCGAGTTTCAGGCCCCGAACATGACAGGAGTTTTCGTGGCAGACCTCACCGTCCTACACAACCCCCATTGACACGCATCCAAGAACGCCTTGGCGGTCGCCGAGGAGTTGGGAGTCGACGCCCACGTCGTGCTCTACATGAAGGAACCACCGGACGAGGCGTTGCTGCGACGCATCGCCGCGGGGCTGTCCGATCCCGTGGAGGACCTGGTCCGTAAGGACTCGCAGTTCAAGAAGTTGGAGTTGGTCGAGGAAGATTACGTGGGCGACGCCGATGCGGTGGTTGAACTACTGGCCCGCCGCAAGGCCCTCCTGCAGCGACCCATCCTGGTGCGGGGCGATCTGGCAGGCGATGGACCGCTGGTGACCACCGTGGGGCGGCCCAAGGACCGGCTCTACGAGTTCATCGGCGGCGGAAGCTGAGCCCGAAGTGAAACCCACCGCTGACCTTTGTGACGACCACGGTGATGCGGTTCAGGTGCTGACCGGCGGCTTCGGGTCCTACGGAGGCGTGGACGCCTTTCGTGGACCGGTGTCGACCCTGGCTGTGTTCGAGGACAACACGTTGGTCCGTGACGCGTTGACCGAGCGGGGTGACGGTCGCGTCCTGGTGGTGGCCGGTGGCGGCTCGGAGCAGTGCGCGCTGGTCGGCGGCAACCTTGGTGTTCTGGCTGTCGAAAACGGTTGGTCGGGCATCGTGGTGGACGGCTGCGTCCGCGACGTCGCCGAACTCCGAGCATTGGCCGTTGGTATCCGCGCCAGGGGCACGTGTCCCCGCCGGAGCGTCAAGAGTGGTGTGGGCGATCGTGACGTACCGGTCACCGTGGCAGGCGTGGACTTCGTGCCTGGCATGTGGTTGTGGGCCGACGACGACGGCATCGTCGTGGCCAAGACTGATCTGGGACGGACCTAGCGCAAGTCGGTACGACGTTTTTCAGCCACGCCCGGGAGCCTCCACGTCCCGAAGGTGTCGAAAAGAGCGGCCCTCCGGACGGAGCGGGAACACCCGATCGCGTGTCCGGCGGGCTTCTCGCCGGGACGATCCGACCGGTACCGTCGGCTACTTGGGCACCACCCGTTGCCCAGAACGGAGAATCCCTGATGCTCGCAGCGATCCTGACCGAGACGCCCACCGAGGAGTTGGTCATCGCCGACGACGTGACCCTCCGGGATATCGCCCCCGGCGACGTCCAGGTAAAGATTGCCCACAGCGGCGTCTGTCATTCAGACCTGTCGGCCATGAACGGCACCATCCCGCTGGCCCCGCCGGCCGTGCTGGGCCACGAAGGTGCCGGCGTGGTGACCGCGGTAGGTGACGGGGTCACCCACGTGGCGCCCGGCGACCATGTGATCATCGCCTTCTCGCCGCCGTGCGGGACCTGTCCGTACTGCACTGGTCGCGGGCAGCCCAACCTCTGCCTGAACGGCATGACCTCGATGTTCCTAAACCAGCAGTTCCGCCGGGGTGACGAGGTCGTCGGTTCGATGACGGGCTGCGGGACGTTCGCCGAGGAGACCATCGTCCCGGGCATCGCGGCCGTCAAGATCGACAACGACATTCCGTTGGACGTGGCTGCACTGGTGGGCTGCGGCGTCACCACCGGTGTGGGTGCGGCACTCAACACTGCCAAGGTCACACCGGGTTCGTCGGTGCTGGTCATCGGCGCCGGCGGGGTCGGGGTGGCCGCCATCCAGGGGGCTCGCATCGCCGGGGCTGCGGTGATCGTGGCCGTCGACCTGCATGAGGGCAAACTCGACCGCGCCAAGGCGTTCGGAGCCACTCACGGAGTCACCCCTGACGACCTGCCGGCCGCTCTGGCCGAGGTCACCGGTGGCGAGGGCTTCGACTTCACGTTGGAGTGCATTGGCATGCCGAGCACCATGCGTCAGGCCTTCGACATGACCCGTCGGGGCGGCACGGCGTGCATCGTCGGCGTAGGCCGAGCCGAGGAGACGTTTGCCCTGTCGGCCTTCGAGATGTTCTTCAGCGAGAAGACGCTGGTGGGGTCGATGTACGGCGGTGCCGACGTGCGGACTGACTTCAACAGGTTCCTACGGCTCTACAAGGCGGGTCGACTCGACCTCGAGGGGATGATTACCCGTCGCATCCGGATCGACGAGGTGAACGACGCCATGTCCTGCATGGGAGATGCCGACGTGATCCGACAAGTCATCGACTTCTGATCAGGCTGGTTCCCAGGGTGGTGGTTCACGCGCCGGATATGACGTGGTGACGGTCGGATCGGTGGACCCCGCACCCCTACGGGCTGACCTGGTCATTGAATATCCGTTCACACGGACCACCGGACCGGTGGTGGGGGCCTTCATGACCGGCCTGCGTGACGGTCGGATCGTGGGCTCACGTCGCGCCGACGGACGGGTCTTCGTGCCGCCCGCCGAGGTCGATCCTGAGACCGGTGACGCCATTGTCGAAATGGTCGAGGTTTCATCGGCCGGTGTGGTCGAGACGTGGACGTGGGTGGATCCGCCCCGACCCGGCTCACCGTGGGAGGTGCCTCACGGGCTGGCCCTCATCCGAATGGACGGGGCCGATACGCCGATGCTCCACGGGGTGCTCGTGGACTCGGTGGATGACATGGCCACCGGCATGCGGGTCGAGGCCGTCTGGCGAGACGAACGGGTCGGTCACATCACCGACCTCGTGGGGTTCGCGCCAGAGGGAACCGACACCAATGTCGAGTCGGCTGCCGGGGAAACCGCGTTGACGGTTGGTGTCGCAGTGGCCGGAGAACCCGTCCGATCCATCAGGACGCCCATCCGTCTCGAATACGACTTCATCCCCAGCGCGGCGGCTCAGGAGTACCTCCGCGCCTATGCCGACAAGCGAATTCTTGGCAACCGCTCGCCGGTCGACGGGGCGGTATTCGTCCCGCCCCGGGGCGTGGACCCCCGTCACGGTGTGGAGGCCACCGAGATGGTCGATCTGGCCGACACCGGTCACGTAGGCAACTTCTGTGTCACCCATCTGCCCATTCCGGGCCGCAGCGACCTCCCAACGCCGTACGTGAGTGCCTGGATTCATCTGGATGGCGCCGACATCGGGTTCCTGGGTCTGGTGTCGGGTTGCGACCTTGACGATGTACGGATCGGCATGCGGGTCCGGGCCGTCTGGAAGCCCGACGATGAGTTGGGGGCCACGGCCGAGAACGTCCGGTACTGGGAACCCACCGGTGAACCAGACGTGCCCGTCGAACAGGCCGGCAACCAGGCGTGGTCAGCGAAGGGGTCTCCCGATGCGTGAGGTGGCCGTCGTTTCCTCCGCCATCCACCAAGTCAAGGCGTTGACCCTCACCACCGATGTCCAGTTGATGGTGCCCCTCATCAACGAGGCCCGTGACGCCGTCGGGCTCACTCAGGCCGACATCGGTTTCACCTGTTCCGGGAGCAGCGACTTCCTGGCCGGGCAAGGTTTCTCCTTCGTTCAGACGTTGGATGCCGTGGGCGCCTTTCCACCCATCGCCGAGAGCCACGTAGAGATGGACGGAGCCTTCGCCCTCTACGAGGCATGGGTGAAACTCCAGATCGGCGAGGTCGACATCGCGCTCGTCTACTCATACGGGAAGTCATCACCCGGCTCGCGCCGTGACGTGCTGGCCGTTCAGCTCGATCCGTACGCGGTGGCACCGCTGTGGCCCGACGCCCATTCGGTGGCCGCCCTCCAAGCCCGGCTGCTGCTCGAGTCCGGTGCCGTGACCGTCGAGGAACTAGCAGCCATTGCCGTACGCAGTCAACGCAATGCGGTGGGCAATCCGAACGCCCTTCGTGCCTCGCCCGACGTCACGGTGGATGACGTGCTGGCCGGTGCCGTGGTGGCCGACCCGCTGCGGGCCAGCGACCTGGCCGCCGAGGCTGATGGGGGTTGTGTCGTGGTTCTAGCTGCCGGTGACCGGGCCCGGGACCTGTGTGAACGACCGGTGTGGATCCGCGGCATTGACCACCGCATCGACGCCCATGGCCTCGGGGTGCGTGACCTGACCCTCGCCGCGTCGGCAGCGTTGGCCGCCGGGAAGGCCGCCGAACGGGCGGGCTTTGCCGCCGATGCCGTCGACGTGGCCGAACTGCATGCCGCGAGCACCGCCCAGGCCCATGTGCTGGCCACCGCGATGGGGCTCGGAGGGGCGACCTCGGGCAATGGTGTTCGGATCGACCCGTCTGGCGGTTCGCTGGCCGCCGACACGCTGATGGCCGCCGGCCTAGTGCGAATCGCCGAGGCGGCCCGCTGGGTCTCGGGTGGCGATGCCGACCGGGCCCTGGCCCATGCCTCGTCGGGTCCCTGCCTGCAACAAAACATGGTCTGCCTGCTGGAGGGGGAGTAACGGTGGGAACCCTCGGGGAACGCACCGCCGTGCTGGGAGTCGGCCAGACGAAGTACCAGTCAACCCGCGGTGATGTCTCCATTGCCGGTCTGGTTCGCGAAGCCGGCCTGCGGGCCCTAGAGGACGCCGCCTGCACATGGGCCGACATCGACGCCGTGGTCATCGGCAAGGCGCCCGACTTCTTCGAGGGCCTGATGATGCCTGAGTTGTTCCTGGCTGATGCCCTGGGTTGTGTGGGAAAGCCCATCCTGAGGGTCCACACCGCCGGGTCGGTAGGCGGTTCGACGGCGCTGGTGGCTGCCTCTCTGATCCAGGGCCGGATCCACCGTCGGGTGCTCACGATCGGCTTTGAGAAGCAGTCCGAGTCCAACGCGACGTGGGCCCTGTCGTTGCCCCAGCCGTTCTCGGTGTCCATCAACGCTGGGGCCGGGGGATACTTCTCTCCGATCATCCGCCGCTACATGGCTCGCTCGGGCGCCCCCGAGTTGATTGGCTGCATGGTGGCCTTCAAAGATCGCCAGCAGGCCCTTCGTAACCCCTACGCACACCTTCACCAAGCTGATCTGACCTTCGACCAGGTGGTTGAGGCCCCGATGCTCTGGGATCCCATCCGGTTCTCTGAGACCTGTCCGTCCTCGGACGGGGCGTGCGCCATGGTGCTGGGTGACGAAGCGGCAGGCGACGCTGCCGAGGGCCCGGTGGCCTGGGTGCACGGCACAGCCATGCGTTCGGAGGCCAATAACTTTCCGGGTCGGGACGAGGTCAGCCCACAGGCCAGCCGGGACTGCGCCGCCGAAGTGTTTGACAAGGCGGGCATCACCGACCCTCGCTCGGAGATCGACGTGGTCGAGATGTACGTGCCCTTCTCGTGGTATGAGCCGATGTGGCTAGAGAGTCTCGGTTTCGCCGAGAGGGACCGAGGCTGGCGCATGGTGGAGGACGGTTCGACGAACCTCGACGGCGGTGATCTTCCGGTTAACTGCTCGGGAGGCGTCCTGTCGTCCAACCCCATAGGTGCGTCGGGAATGATCCGATTTGCTGAGGCGGCCCTCCAAGTCCGGGGGATGGCTGGCAACCACCAGGTCGAGGGCGCCCGTCGGGCCTTCGGGCATGCCTACGGCGGTGGGGCCCAGTACTTCGCCATGTGGGTGGTTGGAGCGGACAAGCCCTAACGGGCCCGCGGCGCCTATGTTCTGGTCCCGGCCGACTTCCGGTCCGGACACCGATTTGGATAACCGAGACCAGGAGAGCCGCCATGCGAGTAGTTGTCGACTACGACCTGTGCGAGAGCAACGCGATCTGCATGCAGATCGCCCCCGATGTGTTCGAGGTACGCGACGACGACTTCCTGTACGTCCTCGACGAGAACCCGGGTGACGATCGGCGGGCTGCTCTCGAAGAGTCCGTCCAACGCTGCCCCAAGCAGGCCATTTCGTTGGAGGACTGACTGGTGCCTGTCGGGCGGGACAGGGTAACCATCGTCGGGGCGTCCCTGGCCGGCTACTGGGCCGCCGAAACCCTGCGGCGTGACGGGTTCGAGGGGGCCATCAGCCTGATCGGCGACGAGGGGCATGAGCCCTACGACCGACCACCCCTTTCCAAGAAGTACCTGGCCGGCGAGGTCGGGCGCGACCGGGTCGATCTCGGCAACGCTGAGAAGTTGGCCGCCCTAGACCTTGACCTGCGACTGGGTCGCCGGGCCACCGGTCTGGACGTGGCCGCACGCACCCTCGAGGTCGAAGGTGTGTCAGAACCGTTCGACGGTCTGGTCATCGCCACCGGGGCCCGATGCCGGACCCTCCCGGGAACCGACGGTGTGGCCGGGGCGCACACCCTTCGCACCATCGATGACGCCGATGCGGTGCGAGCCGCCATGGACGGCGGAGCCGAACGGATGGTCGTGGTGGGAGCCGGTTTCATCGGTGCCGAGGTGGCGTCGACCGCCGTGGCTCGCGGCTTGGCTGTGACCATGGTGGAGGCGCTTGAAGCCCCGTTCGGACGGGTTCTCGGCCTAGAGATGGGTGCCGTGCTGGCCGACGTGCACCGCGGTCATGGCGTGGACCTGCGTGCCGGTGTCGGTGTGGACGAGGTGTTGACCGAGCCCGATAGGGGCACAGGAGCAGGCCTCCGGGTGGTCGGCATCCGTCTGGTGGACGGCTCCGAGGTGGCATGTGATCTTCTGGTGGTCGGTATTGGGGTCATCCCCAATGTGGACTGGCTGGAGGGTTCGGGCTTGGAGGTGGCCGACGGGGTGGTGTGCGATGAGACCTGTCTGGCAGCGCCGGACGTGGTGGCGGCCGGCGACGTGGCCCGATGGACCAACGCGCGCTACGGCGAGTCGATGCGGGTGGAACACTGGGACAACGCCGTTCAGCAGGGGGTCCACGCGGCCCGCAGGCTGTTGCAGTCCGACGAGGAGGCCGAGCCGTTCACCCCCGTGCCGTGGTTTTGGAGCGACCAGTACGACCGCAAGGTGCAGTTGGCCGGCCGCACCCACCCCGACGCCGAGGTCCGGGTGGTGGCCGGATCGCTCGCCGAACATCGCTTCGTGGCGTACTACCGACTCGGCGAGCGATTCCTGGGCGTGCTTGGCGTGAACCGGCCCCGGCAAGTGATGCAGTCCAAGGGGTTACTCGAGCAGGACGCCTCGTGGGACGAGGCCCTGGCATTCGCCGCCGACTGGGACTGACCGCGCTCCTGAGCCTGCTGGGCATCGTGGCATCGGCCTGTGGCGCCGACGGATCGACGCCCCTCGACCTCGAAGCTGTCGAGCGTCAGGTCCCGGAGGTGTTGCTCCCCGCTCATCCCGACTTGATCACCGACGTGGACTGCGGCGAACCTGCGTCGACCGGGTTAGGTCCGATGTCGTGCACCGCATTGGTGGCCGGCGTGGAGATCCCGGTCATCGTCCACCGGCCGGCGGTCGACGGCCGGATCCGTGTCGAGTCCCCGGCCGACCTGGTAGCCGCCGTGGACCTGGCTGGACTGGCCGCTGAGCGTCTGACCATCGACACCGGAGTGACGGCACAAGTGTCGTGTGCCCCGGCCGTGCGGGTGGCCTTCGCCGGCCAGACTTTCGACTGTGTGGCCACCGATCCCGACGGTCGCACCCTTGACCTGGTGATCACACTGGTCGATGCCGGCGGCGGCTTTCGACTCGACGCTGCTCCCGCCTCCGACTGATGGACGGACACCGCCGTTCAGGTGTCGAGCAGACGGTTCCGTAGCCGTTGGTTGACTAGACGTCGCTCCCGATGCTGAGCCACCACGAGGGCTCCCTGAGGCACCGGGTGGGCATCCAGGAACGCATCCACCTCTGGGTCTACGTCACCGACGAGGGCCCGGACGCCCTCGAGCATCCGGGAGATGCTGTTGGAAGGAAGGCGTTCGGACAGGTCGGTCCACCGGTCAGTGATCGACTGCCAGACGGCGACCCGCTCCGTCGGGTGGGTCAACGCTGACCGCAACAGGAAGGGCGCGTCCTGGGTTCGGATCATGCCGCCGTGGACCTCCTCCAACAGGAGCCCGACCTCGGTGGAGGCCGGGAAGAGGGCCAACGCCCGCAGGTGCCGCTGTTCGTCCTGGGCCGTGGCGGCGGTCTTGGATCGGTGGCGACACTCGGACCGGTCGACAGCGTCGCCGTTGGAGGCCACGATCGACACCACGGCGGCGGCCACCGCCGGATCACTGTCGATGGTGGGATCAGCCCAACGGCGGCGGGCCTCAGCCAGCACCGCACCATCGTCGGCCAAGGTTCCCGCGGCGGCTAGTACCGAACCCCGCAGCTGACGGGTCCGGTCGTCCTCGTCGAGTCGGGGTATCCAGCCGAGGTGATCGACGATGCCGGCCAGGAGGTCACCAGCCTGGCCAGCCCACCGGGCGTGCCGTTCGGGTGCCACGAGGTCGATGGTTCCCAGTCCCCGCAGTACGGCCTGCCAGACGGCCAGGTCAACCTCGCCTCCGGGTCGTCCCGTCACCGAGGCGACCAGGTCCAGAAAGCCAGTGGGGTGGCTCAGGTCGGCCAGGATGGCCGCCCAGCAGTCGTCGACTACCGCGGCCCGTTCGGTGGCCGTCAGCGCCGACGAGTCCACCCCTGTGAGGCCCATGCTCCGGTGGAAGCCGGTGGCGCCCGCGTTCAGGGTGAGGAGCGGGCCATCCAACGTGACCTCCGCTGGTTCGGCGCCCAACAGGGCCCGGTGTTCGCCTCCCGTGGTGCGAAGTCGAATCGGGACCTGCCACGTGGGGAAGGTCTGGGTCTGTGCCGGATCTTCTTCGGGTAGCAGATACTGGAATGGCCGCTGGAAGAGGGTGCAGGTCGAGCCATCCACCGCTACGACGGCCTCGACGACGGGATGCCCACCCTGAAAGATCCAACTATCCATTAGGTCGCCCACCGGTTCGCCCGAGGCCTCCGCGAGGGCTGCCCACAGATCGCCGTTGTCGGTGTTCTGGTACAGGTGGGCGGCCAGGTATCGGCGCACCCCGTCACGGAACACGTCCTCGCCGAGGAACTGCTCGAGCATGCGGACGACCGCCGCGCCCTTCTCGTAGGTGAGGAGATCGAACATCGATTCGGCGTCGGCCGGGGTGACCACCGGGTACTCGATGGGTCGGGTGGCGGCCAGGGCATCGACGTCCATGGCTGCCGAGCGGGCGGCCGTGAATCCGGCCCATACCTGCCAGTCGGGTCGGAACGTCTCGACAGCCTTCATTTCCATGAAGGTGGCGAAGGCCTCGTTAAGCCAGATGCCGTTCCACCAGCGCATGGTCACCAGATCACCGAACCACAGATGGGCCAATTCGTGGCTGAGCACGGCGGCCACGCTCTCCAGTTCACGCTGATCGGCAGTGGACGGATCGACGAGCAGGAGGACCTCCCGAAAGGTGATGCAGCCCAGGTTTTCCATGGCCCCGAAGGCGAAGTCGGGCAGCGCCACCAGGTCGACCTTGCCGCCCGGGACGGCAATGTCGTACCAGTCAGCCAGCCAACGCAGTGAGTGGGCGGCCACTTCAAGGGCGAACGCCGTCTGATCGCCCTTTCCCGGTGGGTGGATGACCCTTACCGGCACGCCGTCCACGTCGACCGGTTGAGTCGCCTCCAGAGGCCCGACTACGAACGCCACCAGGTAGGTGGACAGCGGGATGGTGTCGATGAACACCACCCGGTCGGTGCCGTTACCCAGCGGTGTACGGGACTCCTCGGCGCCGTTGGACACGGCCAACAGGTCCGAGGCCACCACCAGTGTGACGGCGAACGTGGCCTTGAGGTCCGGCTCGTCAAAGCAGGGGAAGGCCCGGCGAGCGTCGGTGGACTGGAACTGGGTGGTGGCAATGGTCCGCTCCTCCCCGTCTAGTACCAGCGTGCTGCGGTAGAAGCCCCGCAGGCGGTCGTTCAGTACCCCGGTGAAGGCCAGTTCGAGGCGGGCCGGACCGGCACCAAGGTTGGGCCCATGCAACGACAGCTGTTCGGTCGCCTCGTCGAGCGTGACCGTCAGGTCGTGGCGAACGCCGTCGATGACGGCCACGGCTGAGGCCACCTCCAGGTCGGCAGCGTGCAGGACCACCTCGTTGCAGGCTGCCATCACGTCCACGTCGATGGCCACGGTGCCGCTGAACGTCCCTGTATCCAGGTTGGGGAACAGTTCCAAGGCGTAGTGACGGGGGAGGACGTGGCGGGGGAGTCGTCCGGGGCCGGGTGCATCATGGGAGGCGACGCCGTCCGGGGGGCCGGTGGTCTGGGGGCTGTTGTTCTGAGAACTCGTCACCGGCGGAACGGTACCGGTCACGGGGAGACTGGGATCCAGCGGGCATGATGTCGCCCGGACGCTCGTCGAGCCTGCCGAGACCCCCCCCGAGACCGCATCCGAAAAGGAATCTGCCCGTGGCCACCAACGAGATACCCCCCAAGCAGGATCTCGCCGCGTTGGATGTCGTCGGCATCGGCAATGCCATAGTGGACGTTCTGGCCGAGGTGGACGACGACTTCATCGACGAGCACGCCCTGGCCAAGGGCGCCATGACGCTCATCGATGCCGACCGGGCAGTGCAGCTCTACGCGGCCATGCCGCCGGGGCTCGAGGAGTCCGGGGGATCGGCGGCCAACACCATGGTGGGCGTAGCGTCCTTCGGGGGCCGGGCTGCCTACATCGGCCTGGTGGCCGACGACTTCCTGGGTGAGGTGTTCCGACGCGATATGCGCCACGTAGGTGTCGACTTCGACGTGCCCGGGGTGGCCGGCAACGAACCAACCGCTCGCTGCCTCATTCAGGTCACCCCCGACGCGCAACGCACCTTGAACACCCACCTCGGCATTTCGTCACACCTTTCGACCGCCGAGATCGACGGCGACCTGGTGGCCTCCGCGTCGCACCTGTACTGCGAGGGCTACCTGTGGGACACCGAGGAGGCCAAGGGGGCCATCCGCTACGCCATGGATCTGGCCCATGACGCAGGACGGACGGTCTCGCTCACCCTGTCCGACGGGTTCTGCGTGGATCGCCATCGTGAAGAGTGGCTTGAGCTGCTCACCGACCGGGTCGACGTGGTCTTCGGCAACGCGTCGGAGCTTTGTTCGCTATTCGAGGTCGATGATGTGGAACAGGCCACCGATGCGGTGGCCGCCGAGGTGGATCTCGCATTCGTGACGCTCGGCAAGCAGGGGTCGATGGTGGTGGCCGGGTCAGATCGGATCCGGATCGAGGCCGACGAACTCGAGGCTGTGGTCGACACCACAGGCGCCGGCGACCTCTACGCGGCGGGGGTCCTGTTCGGCCTCAGCAGGGGCGCCGACCTGCCCGACGCCGCCCGTCTGGGAAGTATCGCGGCGGCTGAGGTGATCAGCCACTTGGGGGCCCGCCCGGGCAGGGCGTTGTCGGCCGTGGCAAGGTCGATCCTGGGCTGAGCTGCTGACCATGCTCATGAAGCGTGCCGGATGGCCGGGGGATCGGAACCGGGGTCTACCGTCGGGACCATGAGCGACGGATACACGTGTTTCGAGACAACGTTGGATGGTGGCGTGGCCACCGTGACCCTCAGCCGGGGTGATCAGCTGAACACCATGGTCCCGGCCTTCTGGGATGAGCTCCCGGCGCTGGTCCGGGAGTTGGACGCCACCGGTGAGGCCCGGGTGGTGGTGCTGGCCTCCACCGGCCGTCACTTCTGTGCCGGAATGGACCTAGCGGTGTTCGGCGACGGAGACCGGCCGAACCCGGGAGCCCCCCAGGGCCAGGTTCGGGCCAACATGCGAGCCAACGTGCTGCACCTCCAGGAGTCCTTTTCGGCTCTCGAGACGGCCCGGATGCCTGTGCTGGCCGCCATCCAGGGTGGGTGCATCGGCGGCGCGGTGGACATGGTCACGGCGTGCGACATGCGCTACGCGTCGGAGGACGCTTTCTTCTGTATCCAGGAGATCAACATCGGGATGACGGCCGACGTGGGCACCCTGCAACGCCTCCCCAAGCTCATCCCCGAAGGTGTCTGTCGTGAGTTGGCCTACACGGGGCGCCGCATGTCGGCCACCGAGGCCAGGTCGGTGGGGCTGGTCAACGAGGTGTTTGCCGACCACGAGGCGCTGCTGGAGGGGGTCCAGGAGGTGGCCCGGATGATCGCCTCGAAGCCGCCGCTGGCCATCTACGGCTCCAAGGAGATGATCACCTACAGCCGTGACCACTCGACGGCTGATTCGCTGGACTACATCGCCACCTGGCAGGCCGGGATGTTCCAGCCCTCGGATATGGGTGAGGCGTTCGCCGCCAAGTCCGAGGGCCGTGACGGCGACTTCGCTGACCTGCTTCCCTTCCGGGGCGGGGTCGGACAGGGCGTCTGATTCCTGCATCGGTCTCCCTCGACACCTCCGCGGCACGGCGCATTGCGCTGGCCGCCCAGGGGTTCTGCGACAAGGCGCCGGCCAGTCGGGTAGACACCCGACATTTTCGTCGGGTGGTGGGACGCCTCGGCCTGCTGCAGTTGGATTCCGTGCAGGCTGTCTGCCGGTCGCACTACCTGCCCGTGTACAGCCGTCTTGGGGTCTACGACCGCGACCATCTCGACGACTGGTTGTGGCAGTCCGGTGAGATGTTCGAGACGTGGTCTCACGAGGCGTCCATCGCTCCCGTGAAACTCGAACCGCTGCTGCGGTGGTCGAAGGCCCGGGCCCGAGCGGGCCGGACGTGGGCGGGGTTGGCGGCGCTGGCCGAGAATCGGGCCGAGTACGTGGAATCGGTGCTCGATGAGGTTCGTGCCAACGGGCCGGTGACAGCCGGCAACCTGAGCGACCCACGCCCTCGCGACGGTTCGTGGTGGGACGGGCGGTCCGACGGGAAGCGGGCGGTGGATTGGCTTTTCCGGATTGGCGAAGTGGGCAGCCGCCGTATCGGGAACTTCGAACGCACCTACGAGGCGTTCGACCGGCTCGTGCCCGCCGAGGTTCTGGCCCGGCCTACGCCGACTGAGGCCGATGCCCAACGTGATCTGTTGGAGGTCGCGGCGCGGTGTCACGGCATCGGGACAGCGGTTGACCTGGCTGACTACTTCCGCATCAGCCCCCGTGATGCTCGGCCGCTGGTGGCCGACCTGGCCGATTCGGGGCGGCTGGTGCCGGCCTCCGTGGAGGGTTGGCGGAATCCCGCCTTCCTCCACCCCGACGTAGTTCGCCCCCGGGAGGTGCAGGCCCGCGCCCTGCTGTCACCGTTCGATCCGGTGGTGTGGTTCCGGCCCCGGGCCGAGCGACTGTTCGACTTTCGGTACCGCATCGAGATCTACGTGCCAGAAGCGGATCGGGAGTACGGCTACTACGTACTGCCATTCCTCCTGGGCGACCGGTTGGTGGGTCGGGTCGACGTCAAGGCTGACCGCCGGGCAAGAGGGGGTACTGGCAAGGGGACCGGTCTTTTGCTGGCGCGAGGCGTGTTTGCCGAGGACGGGGTGGATCGGGACCATGTGGCCGTCGAGTTGTCGGCAGAGTTGGACCGGCTGGCTACGTTCCTGGGCCTGGACGGCGTCGAAGTGGGTAGTCGCGGCAATCTCGCCGGCGCCCTCCGTTCAGCCCGTCGCTGACCCTGTTTCTGATTGAGCCGTTGACCGGGTGGTGGTGATGGCCACGGTCCAGCCGGGCTGGAGGCTGGGCGGGTGCTCGATAGTCATGGCCCGGACCTTCCACCCTGCTTCGAAAAGCGGTTAGTCCGGTCAAGCGCGGGCCCGGCGCCACGCGGAGTACCAGACCAGATGGCCGAGGGCTGCCACGGCCCGGTCGGCCGATGGGTAGCAGAGTCGGTCCGTGCCCCTTACGGCGCCCACCATCGGGTTGTCGGGTTGGGTCACGGCCAGTTCGGAGGCCACCAGTACCGGCTTGTTATGGGCTGTCGATGCGTCGGCGGCTGCCTCGGCGTAGCGGCGCTCCTGACGCTCGTGAAAGTCCACGATACGTTCCAGGCCGTGGTGGGGGTGGAACGGTCCGCTACGTGTCAACGCCGCGGTGTTGCCCTGAATGCCCAACCCCAGCTGGACCACCGAGTCCACGCCCGGGTGGCCGGCCACCATGTCGAGCAACTCGGGGATGGTCTCCCGGGTCTCGCCGCCGGCCAGGTCAACCGGGTTGTTGCGGCTCCAACGGGGCGGAAGCATCGCGTCCACTGCGGTCAGCAGGTCGTCGGGAAGTGTGGTGAGCGTCAGATCTCGATGGGTGGTTATCGCGTCGGCGGTCACCACGCCCCAGCCGCCGGCGGTAGTCAGCACCACCACGCCGCTGCCGCCCGGTAGTGGCTGGGTGGCCAGGGTGGCGGCCGCTTCGAACGCCGCCTCGATGGTGGAAGCCCGGACCAGACCGGCTTGCCGGGCCATGCCGTCGAACACGCGATCATCGGACGCCAGTGAACCGGTGTGGGATGCTGCGGCCCGTTGGCCACCGGTGGTCGCCCCACCCTTGACGACCACCACGGGCATCCGGGGAGTGATGGCCCGGACCCGCTCGAAGAAGTCGCGCCCATCGGTGAGACCCTCCACGTAGCAGAGACCGACGTCGGTCTCCGGGTCGTCGGCGAACCACTCCAGATAGTCGGCGACGCTGGTGGCTGCAGCGTTTCCAGCGGATACAGAACGGCTGATGCCAACCCCTGTCTGTCCTGCGTAGTTCTGGAAGGCCGAGACGAAGTTGCCGGACTGCGACGCCACGCCGATTCGACCTCGGGGTGGAAAGGGCGCCACGATCTGGGCGCACAGGCCCACCGGTGGGGAGGTGATGCCCTGTCCGTTGGGCCCGGCCAGGACGAGGTCCAGTTCATCGGCCAGGGCTACCAGGCGTGTCTCGGCCGCAGCGCCCTCTTCGCCGGCTTCTGAATACCCGCCGGCGGCCACGAACACGGCTCGTACGCCACGCTCGGCAGCCGTGCGGATTATCTGCTCGTTGGCCGACACGGGGGTACAGACCACGAGCAGCTCGGCTGCCCCCTCGGGCAGCGCGTCAACGGAGGCCAGAACGGGGCAGTTCAAAATGATGGTGGCTCCTCCCTCGGGATCGGGTCGACCCACGGCGAAGACCTCGCCCTGATAGCCACACGACAAGAGGTTGTGGAGGGTCACGAAGCCGAACTTGCCCGGATGGCTGGACACGCCGGTCACCACCACACCGCGGGGTTCGAACAGTGGGGTCAGGTCGCGCGCCATCAGGTGCGCTCCACGAGAGCGTCGACGGCCACCGGTTGGCCCTCCACCACGATCAACGGGTTCAGGTCGATCGAGGCGATAGCTGGGTCGACGGCTAGGTCACCCAGGGCGCACAGGGTGTCGGCCAGGGCGTCGCGGTCGACGGCCGGCTGGCCCCGGAATGGTCCGAGCAGCGTCTGGGATCCCAGGTCGTCGATCAGCTCGTGGGCATCGAGCCGTTCCAGAGGCGCCAGGCGGAAGGCCACGTCGGCAACCGCTTCGGCCAGGACGCCGCCCACGCCCAGCATTACGCACGGTCCGAACTGGGGGTCACGCACCAGTCCGGCGATGAGTTCCCGGTCGCCCCTCACCATGGTCGAAACCAGCAGTTCTACGTCGCCGTCGGACTCGGTGGCCGCATCCAACAGGTCGGTCACCGCGGCCCGCACATCGTCGGCCGAGGTCAAGGACAGGCGCACCAGCCCCCGTTCGGACTTGTGGGCAATGGCATCACCGCACAGCTTGACCACCACGGGGAAGCCCATTTCCTCGGCCGCCACAGCCGCGTTGTCGGCAGTATCGGCCGTGGCCCACCTCGATACGATCACGCCGGCTTCGGCGACCAGGGTCCGGGAATCGGCTTCGGACAGCGTGGTCATCCGGTCTCCGCCATTAGCTCGGCGTACCCGGGCTTGACGACATCCTCGATGATGGCCAGCCGCTCATCGAAGGGCAGGAAGGCGCTCTTCATGGAGTTGATGGTCAGCCAACGCAGGTCGGCCAGACCCCAGCCGAACGTCTCGTTCAAGGAGGCCATCTCGGAGGTCATCGAGACGTCGCTCATCAGGCGATTATCGGTGTTGACGGTCACCCGGAAACCGAGCCGCCGTAGGTCGCCAATGGGGTGCGACGCGATGTCGGCTGCCGCCCCGGTGTGCACGTTGGACGTCGGGCAGAGCTCAAGGGGGATGCGGCGGTCCCGGACGAAGGAGGCCAGCCGCCCCAGGTGAGCCTCGCTGTCGGCGTTGGTCGTGATGTCATCCACGATTCGCACCCCATGGCCCAGACGTTCGGCACCGCAGTACTGCACGGCCTCCCAGATCGACGCAGGACCGAACGCCTCGCCAGCGTGGATGGTGAAGTGAAAGTTCTCCCGTTGCAGGTACTGGAAGGCCGCCAGGTGCAGCGTCGGGGGGTAGCCGGCTTCGCGGCCGGCAATGTCGAAACCCACTACGCCGCGGTCCCGGTACCGGACCGCCAGTTCAGCCACCTCGAGTGAATCGGTCGAGGTTCGCATGGCCGTGACTAGCGTGCGGACGGTTAGCGGGGTGCCTACCGAACCGTCTGCAAAACCAGCCAGGACAGCTTCGAGGACCTGGTCAAGCCCCATGCCCTGATCGGTATGCAACGCCGGCGCGAAGCGGACCTCGGCGTACACGCAGCCGTCGTCGGCCAGGTCGCTGGCGCATTCGGTGGCTACCCGATGGCAGGCCTCCGGGGTCTGCATGACGCCGACCGTGTGTTCGAAGGTCTCGAGGTAGAGACCCAGGTCGCGGCGATCGGCGCCCCGGTGGAACCAGGTGGACAGAGAGGCCTCGTCGGCGGCGGGAAGGACGTGCCCGGCGTCGTCGGCCAGATCCAGCACCGTGGACGGTCGAAGGCCGCCGTCGAGGTGGTCGTGGAGGAGCACCTTGGGGGCCCGGCGGATCGTCTCCAACCGGAGCGGCTGGTTGAGGTTGGCATCAGTTCCCATGGGTCAGGCTACCCAGACCCACTGATGGGTCCGAAAGACAGGGCTCAGAATCCACGAAGGGGGAGGTCGGGGCTCCGTTGTAGCCAGTTGTCAGGCGAGTAGTGGGCCGTACCATCGATGAGGTGCAGCGTGTAGGCCAGCCGGGGTTGGTCCGAGGTGTTGGGGCCGCTCCAGTGTGGAAGGCAACCATGGAAGGCGATGCAGGTGCCCGCTTCCACCTCGAGGGGTACCAGGGCATCCATGTCGTACGGGGTGGGGTCCAGCACGTCGGTGGTCGTGCCGGCGCCCTCACGGCGGAACCGGGTGCGGGCCCCGCCGGTCTGTCCGCCGGGGATGGCCCACATACAGCCATTGTCGATCGTGGCGTCATCCAGGGCGAACCAGAAACCGACCACCGTCTGGGGCTCGGTCCACAGGAATGAGTGGTCGCAGTGGCAGATCACTTCGCCACCTATGTGGGAAGGCTTGAAGATGACCATGGACTGCAGGAGAAGGGGATCGACGAACCCCAGGTCGGCAGCCAATCTGGCCACGGCCGGGGTGCGCGAGAAGCGGTCGAACACGGGGTCCAGATCGTGCATGGCGTGACCCAACTTGTTGAGCGCCTGGTCCATGGGGACGATCTGATTGCCAACACCGTCGAAGGCTCCTGCTTCAAGGAATGGTCGGATTACATCGCCAGAAGTGAGAAACCAGTCGTCTTGAGCGTGGGTCTGTTCAGTGGTTGAGAATACGGAGACTGCGCCGTCTGGAAGGCCAGAAGCGGAGTAGTCGGCCACGATTTCAGCAATACGGTCCCGGAGGTCGGCTTGGAGTTCGGTGTCCACGAAGTCGGGGAGCACCACAAACCCGTCGCGGTCCCAGGAAGCCCGCTGGTCGGGGTCAAGGACACGGTCCACTATTCCTGCCCACGTCGGTAGCGGAGGCCGTTTGCCGCAGGCATCCGGAGCCTGCTGGTAGCGAACACCAGGACAAGCAGGGTGACCACATGGGGCGTGATGGGTGGTAGCTCACCGGCTACTTCATCGGTTACCGCGTACCACCAAAGCACGGCTGCCGATGAGCTCGCCAGCAACACCGCAGAACCGTGTCTGTGCTTCAGTAGGGCTCGTAGGGCCAGTCCCGCGAGGGCTACGCCGGCGAGCAGCAGCAGGGCATGCACTGCCGTGCGGTCTCTAAGTTGCAACGCATCGGCGAAGCCGAAGAGTAGCGATCCGAGGAAGGCGCCCACGGGTTGCCAGTTGCCAAAGATCACCGTAGCTAGGCCGATGAAACCCCTGCCCTGAACCTGTCCTTCCCGGTAGACGCCCGTCTGTTCTATGGCAATGAATGCTCCACCGAAGCCGGCCAATGCGCCGCTGACCACTACCGCGGTGAACTTCATCTTGTATACGGACACGCCGAGACTGTCGGCGGCCACGGGATGTTCCCCTGAGGCTCGGATCTGGAGGCCGAAGGGTGTTCGCCACAGCACGAATACTGAAACGGGAACCAGGGTCAGTGCCAGGAGAGTCGCCCACGAGAGGCTGCTGGTAATGCCCGATAGGACAGCGGCCAAGTCGGAGACGAGCAACCAATCTTGATCCACGGTCCATCCGAGCAGGTCGGGGGTTTTCCACCCAAGGAATTCGCCACCTGACAGGAATGGAAGATCGAAATGGCCGACGGACTCGACCCGGGGCGACTGCGTTATGCCTCCACCCGATCGTCCGGAGAACACCTCGCCGGACAGGAATCGTGCCAGCGCTGGTGCGACGATGTTGACGGCCACCCCTGAGACAATGTGGTCTACGCCGAATCCCACAGTGGCTACAGCATGGAGTAGGCCGCCGGCCGCGCCACCAGCAACACCGATCGCTATTCCCCACCAAGGGCCGAACTCGAGTGCGCCCCAGGCACCGAACCATGTGCCGAGAACCATCATTCCCTCGAGTCCGATGTTGACGACGCCGGCTCTCTCAGCCCAAATGCCACCAAGCCCGGCCAACAAGATTGGTACGGCCCGACGGAGAGTTGACTCGGCGGTGCCAACAGAGACGAGGTCGATTGTCGCTGGTCGGGCCAGTTCCTGCAAGACGGATAGGACGACTACCACCCCGAGCGCGGCAAGCATCCAACGAAGCACCGTCGAGGACCGTAGGAGTTCCATTACGCGGTATCCCCGTTGGAGGTTTTGACCGGCAGTCGGACGGCTACTGCAGCATCTCGGGCTTCAGATACACGGCGAATCCGGTTCACTACCTCGTAGGCCACTACGGCCGACAACACCACAACCCCCTGGAGGATCGAAACAATCTCGCGGGGAGCGTCCCCAACAACATCCAGGATCGGGGCTGAACTATCGAGCCAGCCGAACAACAGGGCTGCAATCGCGATTCCTCCGGGATGGTTCCGTCCGACAAGGGCCACGGCGATTCCTGTGAATCCAAGACCGCGGGCGAATCCAAGGTCATATTTGTGGGCGTCGCCCAACACTTCGGGAAGGCCGATCAGGCCAGCGACGGCCCCCGACAGCAACATGGCTCGGACGATGTTGGTTGACGGATCTGCCCCCGACGCTTCAGCAGCGAACGGGTTGAGGCCAGTGGCTCGAAGGTCGAAACCGGCTCGCGTGCGGTTGAGGAAGACGTGAAAGAGCACACCCACGAATACCGCTACCAGTAGGAAGCCCCAGAGTTCTCGACCTCGACTAATTTCTCGCGTGAACGTCTCGACAAGAGAGTTGAGGTGAGGGAACTGGCCTGATGCCGGTATTTCCGGCGTCATCATGTTGAGAGTGGTGTCACTCTCGTCAAGGAGCCAGTTGCGCAGAAGGAAGCCCACGGCGGCTAGTGCCACGGCGTTCAGCATGATGGTGGAGATCACCTCATGGACGCCTCTGCTGACCTTCAGGTAGCCCGCGACCCCAGCGAACGCTGAGCCGACCGCCATGGCGACAGCCATGATGAGGGCAACATGTAGAACCGGGGGCAGATCGACCGCGGCACCCGCTGATGCGGCTAGCAGCGCGGCGAGTACGTACTGGCCTTCTACCCCGATATTGAAGAGGTTCATGCGGAAGCCGATTGCCACCGCAATGCCAGCCAGATACAGGGGAGTCGCGCGGTTGCCTGTCTCAACGAAGGTCTCTAGGCGGGTGCCATACGACAGCATCTCGGCCCATGCGTCAATTGGATTGGTTCCAAAGGCCATCAGGACCAGTGAAGACACCCCTATAGAGAAGGTGAATGCGCATGCGGGCGCGGCCAAGGCGAGTACGAAGCGCCGAACGCTCATTGGACACCACCTTGGTCATCCACTGCCGCCCCAGTCATGTGGCTTCCCAACAGGCGTGGCGAAGTATTGGTCGGGTCCAATTCGGCAGCAATCCGCCCGCGGAGCATGACCACTAGGCGATCGGCTAGTCCGATCAGTTCCTCCAGGTCGGCTGACACCAGTAGGACGGCCATTCCTTCGCGACGCGCTTCTCGCAACTCATCCCATACCGCAGCTTGAGCGCCCACATCAATACCGCGTGTGGGGTGGGCGGCAATAAGCATTCGTGGTCGAGAAGCCATTTCCCGCCCGATGATCAACTTCTGCTGGTTTCCACCCGATAACGCACGGGCCGTGGTGTCCACGCCCGGCGCCCTGACGTCAAAATCCGAGAGGATCGTTCCCGCAGCAGCCCGAGCGCTGGAACGATCCAGCCATGGGCCCCGCGCATAGGGCCGCTGGGTTTGGTGGCCGAGCACGACGTTTTCCCATAAGGGAGCGTCGAGCAGCAGTCCGCGCCGTTGCCGGTCCTCTGGCACGTAACCGAGACCGGCGTCGCGTCGATGACGGACCGGCCAGTTGGTGATGGGTTCCCCATCTAGGAGCAGTTCGCCCCCAGTGAAGGGGCGGAGTCCAAGAATCGCCTCGATGAGCTCCCCTTGACCATTGCCTTCCACGCCGGCCACTCCCAGGACCTCACCGCGGTGTATTTCGAGATTGACGGCTTCTAGGGCGGGTCGGCCGTCATCTCCCGGAACAGTTGCCGAACGAAGTGACAGCGTCACGTGTTGATCGGCTACCCGCGGTTCAGTGGACGGCTTCGGTAGTTCGGAACCAACCATCAGTTCCGCCAACTCGGCAGCCGTGACCTGGTCAGGTGTCGTAGTGGCGACGGTGCGACCCCGGCGAAGGACGGTGATGGTGTCAGCGATGGCCAAGACCTCCTCGAGCTTGTGGTCGATGAAGATGATGGTGTGGCCCCGAGCCTTGAGCTCTCGTAGGTTGTCGAACAGTTTTTCCACTTCTTGGGGGACGAGCACTGACGTCGGTTCATCGAGGATTAGGACCTTCGCCCCCCTGTAGAGGACCTTGATGATCTCCACACGCTGGCGTTCGCCAACCTCTAGGGATTCCACAAAGTCATTGGGGTGTAGGTCGAGTCCATAGGAACTGCCCAACTCGTCGAGATGGCGGCGAGCCGAGTGGTAGTCGATCACTCCCCGGCGGGTCGGTTCGGCCCCCAGAACGACGTTCTCCAGCACCGTGAGCTGGTCGGCCAGCATGAAGTGTTGGTGGACCATCCCGATGCCTGCGTCAATGGCCTCCGATGGTGAGGAGAACTGCACTTCGACGCCACCGACCAGCATCTGCCCCTCATCGGCCGTCTGCATTCCGTAGAGGATCTTCATGAGCGTCGACTTGCCGGCCCCGTTTTCGCCAACTACCGCGTGGATCTCGCCCTCGGCGACTCGAAGGTCGACCCGGTCGTTGGCCACGACACCCGGAAACCGCTTGGTGATCCCGGCGAGCTCTACAGCTGGAGTAGGCGACGATCCGACCGTCACCGGTCCAGTCCCACGGTCAGTGGATGATGGCGACACGGTCAGTAGAGGATCTTGTCGAAGAAGGCCCGGGTGCGGTCCTGGCTTGGGTTGGAGAAGACCTCCTCGGGGGCGCCAACCTCCACGATCTCGCCCTCGTCAATGAACACCAGACGATCAGCGGCAGCCTTAGCGAAGCCCATCTCATGGGTGACCACCACCATGGTCATGCCCTCGCTGGCCAACTCCAACATGACGTCTAGAACCTCCTTGACCATCTCGGGGTCGAGTGCCGAGGTGGGTTCGTCGAAGAGCATCACGCGGGGTTCCATGGCGAGCGCTCGGGCGATCGCCACCCGCTGCTGCTGGCCTCCGGAGAGTTGGCGAGGGAAGGCGTCGGCTTTATCGGGAATGCCCACCCTGGTGAGTTGGCGCATGCCCATTTCGCTGGCCTCGGACTTGGAACGACCCCGGACCTTCCGCTGGGCCAGGGTGATGTTTTCGAGCACTGTCAGATGGGGGAACAGGTTGAACTGCTGGAAGACCATGCCTACTTCGGCTCGCACGTGGTCGAGATCGGTGGCCACGTCGGTGAGGTTGGAGCCGTCGACGATGACGATGCCAGTGGTCGGTATCTCCAGGAGGTTGATGCATCGCAGCACGGTGGACTTGCCTGAACCGCTGGGCCCCACGATGACCACTACCTCGCCCTCCGCCACGTCAAGATCCACGTCCCGTACAGCGTGGATAGTGCGGTTGAATGTCTTGGAGACGCCCTGCAGGCTGATCATTGGCGTGTTGGGCGCAGTCATCGTTCGCCCTTTCGGTCACGGGTCATGCGCCGCTCCAGTACACCCAGAAGCACTGAGAGGCTGAGGGTCAGGACTAGGTAGATGAAGGCCGACACGAAGTAACCCTCACGGAACTTGAACGTGCTGGCTGAGAACTGGCGGGCTCGTTGGGTGATCTCCAGGGCCCCAAGTACCGAAAGCAGTGATGTGTCCTTGAGGATGGCAATGAAGTCATTGCCCATAGGCGGAATGATGGCCCGCATGGCCTGGGGCAGGACCACTGATCGCATGGTCTGGCGACGGTTTAGCCCTAGAGACCGGCCAGCTTCGGTCTGGCCCGGTGGGATCGATTGGATACCGCCTCGGAAGATTTCGGCCATGTAGGCCCCATAGATGACCGCGAGAGTCACCGTGGCCCGCATCTCGAACGACAGGTTGAACTCCCAACCGAACCACGCATTCAGGCGGGTGTTGAGCAGGTCGGTGAACTCTGGAACGAGGATCAGGGCCACGGTGAAGATCAGGGGCAGCATGGGGATGCCCCGGACGAACTCGACGTAGGTGCGGGCCAGATTTCGGATTATCACGTTGCGCGACATCTGGCCGGTACCGGCGATCAGCGCTATTCCCAGAGCAATGCCGAAGGCGTAGATGGTGGAGCGAAGAGTGAGCCCAAGGCCGGGAATGATCCGTTCCCAGGCGAGGCCGTAGTCGTCGTTGACGATGATCTGGAAGCCCATCCACACCAGCACAGCGAGAATGATCACCGACCACCACGGGAAGGTGTCCCACCACGGCCGTTCGTCGGTGATACGGCCGTCGCGCGACGACCGAAATTCGCTCATCGGGCGGACCTCACCGCTGTGACCCGTGTCGCTGCAAGGCAGCAGACCCTATCGGTTGGCTTCTAGTGGTGTCGCCCCGGCAGGGCTCGGTGAACGGTGCAACGGCCCGACTAGAAGAAGGCTTCTTAAAACGGTGGGAGGCCGGGCCCTTGTGGGCCCGGCCTCCGGTCACCGTGTCCCGTTGCCTGCCCCTCAGAGAGGGAC
>JASLKK010000017.1 GCA_030747595.1 Acidimicrobiales bacterium
GTCCCTCTCTGAGGGGCAGGCAACGGGACACGGTGACCGGAGGCCGGGCCCACAAGGGCCCGGCCTCCCACCGTTTTCAGAAGCGGTTTTCAGAGGCAGTGTCCTGGCGCGCCACCATTCAGGAAAGAGGCGGTGCCTGATCCAGCGGCCGGGACGTTTGCATAGGGTCGTTCTGGTCGTTCTGGTCGTTCTGGTCGTTCTGGTCGGCGGGTCAGGCGACCGGGTGCGGCGACTGCGACGGCGGCGGGAGGGCCCTGCTATCTTCCGTCCTGAAGTAGAGCCTGTTTATGGGAACTAATGGCTCTACTTGGAGACAATCAGTCACCGAGGGGGACGCATGTCGGACGAAGAGCCGATCATCGCACTGGAAAACGTCTACAAGATCTTCGGCCCGAATCCGCGGGGTCGGGCCTTCGACCTCTGCTCGTCAGACGTCGGGAAGGACGAGGTGCAGCGCCAGACCGGCCACGTGGTCGGCATGCACGACATCTCCTTCTCTGTCAACAAGGGCGAGATCTTCGTGGTCATGGGCCTTTCGGGTTCCGGCAAGTCCACAGCCATCCGGACGGTCAACAAGCTCCACGACACCACCCACGGGCGGGTCATGGTGGAGGGCACCGACGTCCAGGAGTTGACTGGGGCGGCCCTGCAGTCCTTTCGCCGCGAGAAGCTGGCCATGGTGTTCCAGCACTTTGCCTTGTTCCCCCATCGCAACGTGATTGACAATACGGCCTATGGGCTCAAGGTCCAGGGCGTGGAGAAGCGGGAACGCCACGAGGCGGCCATTGAGGCCCTGGCCATGGTCGGTCTCGAGGCCTACGCCTTCAACTCCACCCGTCAGCTCTCGGGCGGAATGCAACAGCGTGTCGGCTTGGCCCGCGCTCTGTGCTCCAACCCGGAGATCCTGCTCATGGACGAGGCGTTCAGCGCCCTGGATCCGCTGATTCGTCGCCAGATGCAGGACGAATTGATGGCCATCCAGTCCAAACTCCACAAGACGATCTTGTTCATCACCCACGATCTGAACGAGGCCCTGCGGATCGGCAACCGGGTATGCATCCTGCGCGACGGCAAGGTCATCCAGATCGGTACCCCCGAGGAGATTCTGACCCAGCCGGCCGACGGCTACGTGGCCGAGTTCGTGCAGGACGTCGACCAGGGTCGGGTCATCGACGTGGGCAAGGTCATGAACCAGCCGGTCATCCTGGATCCGTCCCGCACCCTCACCGAATGTGTGGACGCCATGGGCGACCGACGGGGCGGCTTCTGCTGCGATGCTGACGGTCGGCCCACCGCCTTGCTGGCCATGACTGATGCGGCTACCGCACTGGCCCATGGTACGACTGACCTGACGTCCGTCCTGCGATCGGACTTCGACACCACGACCGCTGAGGCACGGTTCAACGACAACTATGCGGCGGCTGGTCGGGGACTCCCGATTGCCGTCCTGGATGAAACGGGTCGAATCGTCGGCGAGCTCGAACCCCGGGAGATCATGGAAGAGATGGGACGCGTCGAACAGTTGGTAGATGGCTTTGAGCGGGAGGTGTTCCTGTGAGCGCCGCGAGTTGGATCGTCGCCGCCGAGACGGGTGATTGGACGGGTCGGGCCGAGGGCGTCGGGTTGTCCGATACCAGGGTCCTCGATCAGTTCCAGTTGCCGATCGGCCACTGGTTCGACCAGATGGTCGACTGGATGGACGTCAACGCTGAGTGGTTCCTCAACGCTGTCAAGTGGCCGTTCGAGTTCCTCCTGGAGAACTTCGTCAACGACTTCCTTCTGACCCTCCCCTGGTACCAGGTGGTCATCTTCACGGCGATCCTCGGGTCACTGCTCCGGACCCCAAAGATCGGCATCATGGCCGCCGCTGGGCTGACGATGTGCGGCCTGCTGGGCGCCATGTACTGGGTCGAGACCATGCGGACCATCGGCATGGTGCTCGTCGCCGTCGGATTGTGTGCTCTGATCGGTATCCCACTGGGCGTGATCTGCGCGCGTGTGGACTCGATATGGAACGTGACCAGACCAGTTCTGGACGCTATGCAGACGGTCCACACGTTCGTCTACATGGTGCCGTTCGTGTTCTTCTTCAGCATCGGAGTCGTCCCGGCGACCATGGTGACGATGATCTACGCCCTGCCGCCGCTAGTTCGCATGGTGAACCTTGGTATCCGACACGTTCCTGAGGACGTGGTGGAGGCCAGTCGGGCCTACGGCGCCACCGAACTCCGGGTGCTCACCGACGTGCAGCTGCCGCTGGCCAAGCCGTCGATCATGGCGGGCCTCAATCAGACCCTGATGCTGGCCATCGCCATGGTGGGTATCGCAGCCATCATGGGGGCTTCGGGCCTCGGTCTTCTGGTCTTCCGGGCCGTCCAGAACCTGGACGTGGGCCTCGGTATCTCATCCGGCCTGGCCCTGTGGACCGTGGCTGTCGTCCTTGACCGGCTGTCCCAGCCCGAGGAAGGCGGCGGTGACAATCTGCTGACCCGGATCCGTGAGGCCATGGCCAACCGTCGGGATCCCGAGGAACTTCTCAAGAAGATCGAGGCCGCCGAGACTGATGACCAGAAGGCGGCCAAGGTCGTCCACGTGGAGCACGAGGTTGTCGCTGGGGCCCGCGAGCGTCTCGGTATGGCCGTCGTGGGCTTGGCCGGGGTAGTGGCCGTTCTCTCCACCCTCATGACCTGGGGCAGCGGTGCGGGACTGTTCTCCAGTCACTCACGGGCGGTTGACATTGACCTTGCCGGCCAGTCGTTCAATGGCTACCAAGCCTCCGGTGGTAGTTGGTCAGGCATGGTCGTCCTGTTCTTGGGCTTCTTCTCAGTCATGGCTGCCGGTTCTTGCCTGACCTGGACGGGAGGCATCGGGCGCCTCCGTGGCCCCGGTGGCCTGGCCGCGGCGGCGGTCGGCGTACTTGCCGCCGTGTTCGCCTACCCGATCCTCGGCCAGTTTGACGGCTATACGACGTTGTCGAATCTCGAAGGCCATGAAGCGCAGGCCGTCTGGGCAGTGGCAATCGAGGTCCTGGCCATTCCGGCCATTCTGGGCTTGGTCCTCGGACTGGCTGGGGCGGCCGTGCCACTCCGTTGGCGAACCGTCGGGATCTGGGCGTTCACCGCTGGGATCCTCGGCCACTACTTCGAATCTCCGCTAGGCCTCGATGCCCTCGTGGTAGCCATCCTCGTGGTGGTCGTCATAGCTGTTGCTGTGAGCCTCCTGGGGCGTACAAGCCTTCTGGATGTCACTCGCGGGACTTGGAACGACCTGGCTGCCGGTGGGGTGATCGCCGTGTTGGGTGTCACCGCGGCCCCGGTGACCAGCCTCCTGGATGTGAAGGACGTGGTGGCCCTGGCCGCTGTTGCAGTGATCTACCGGCTGGTCAGCCAACGATCGGACCAGCGGACATCGCTGGTGGTGGCCGTGGTGGGGGCGGTGTTCCTCCGCTGGCTCGTGATCGGCAGCGTCGGCAGTGGCGATTCGGCCCTCTTCCTGGACACCCAGATTCTGGCCACGGTGGCCATCGGGTTTCTGGTGGCTGGCACCGTCCGGTCGGGATCCCGCTGGTTCGGGGCCGACATAATGGTCATCACGTCGGCCTGCATGCTGATCTCCTCACTCACCTACCGGGTGGCGTCGCCCCACGCCGATGTCGAGGGCTACAGCCACGGTGGCGGATCAATGGTGGCCATCGTGGCCAGCATCGTCATGCTTGTCGGTGCCCTACTGGCTCTCCAGACGGCCCCGTACTCGGCATTCCGACCGCTCGAGCGTGTGGTCGCCTGGGGTCGCATGGGTACGGGCATCCTCGCTGTGGCCCTAGTTGTCATCGGTGGGTTCTCGGCGTGGACGTACGACGAGCGTGTCAACGACGAACTTCCTCCCGAACTGGTGGAAGAGATGGAGCGACTCCGTGCCGAGGCCAAGGAGAACCCGGCGTTGGCCGCGACCAACACCAGCAAGGTCACGTCGCTTCGCAACAAGTTCCGTCGGAACGCGCAGACGATCACCGACGGCTACAGCGACGAGGGGGCTGGGCTGTCCCGGCTAGCCATCGCGGTGGCGGCCATCGGCGCCCTCCTGACCATTCCGTCTTCGGGGCTCGCTGGATTGGACGAGAACAGGAGATGGAGGTGGAGCGCCGCGGTGGCGGCCGCCGGCGGCGGCCTGGCGCTCATCGGTATCGTCTGGGTCGCCAGCCTGGCCCGGGTCTCGGACCTGAACGTGGTAACTGGTGCCGGAGCGTTCCTGACGATGTTTTCCGGGGCCATCCTGGCGGTGACCTCCAAGAAGATTCTGCTGGAGTTCCGTCGGAACAAGACCTACGACGACGTCGAGGCGGCCGCAGTCTGAGGATGCCGATGGTGGCCGTAGCATTGTGCTGACCGGCCCCCGTCGGCTTTCTCCCTGATCGGATCCCCGTGACAGCCTCCACTGAGTCGTTTGAGTTGGTCGCCAGCGTCGAGCCCGAGATCGTCCGTCTCATGGACGAGCATCGGGAGCGTCGTCAGCACTGGTACGCCCACGACGTGGTGCCGTGGGAGATGGGTCGCAGCTTCCGTGATGAGCCGTGGGACGAGTCTCAGGCCACGCTGTCACCCGAGGTCCGAACGGCTCTGCAGTTGAACCTCCTGACCGAGGACAACCTGCCCTACTACCACGCCAAGATTGCCGGGAGCTTCGATGCGGAGTCACCGATGGCCGAGTGGTCCCGCCTGTGGACCGCTGAGGAGGGTCAGCATTCCATCGCCATCCGCAACTATCTGTTGGCTACCAGGAATTGTGATCCGGCCCAGCTGGAGGACGAGCGGGTGGCCACGGTGACTAAGGGTTGGACCTACGACTCGCCGTGCCCGGTCGAGGTGTTTGCCTACACATCAGTTCAGGAACTGGCTACACGTATCAGCCACCGCAACGCCGGCGTAAAGGCCGACTGCGAGGTCGCACACGAGGTCATGACCCGGGTGGCGGTCGACGAGAACCATCACTTCATGTTTTACCGGGGGGTCACCGCGGCGATGCTGAAGCAGGCGCCCGGCTCCGTGCTGGGCACCATCCATCAGGTGTTGGCCAACTTCCAGATGCCGGGCATCGGGATCCCGAACTTCAACCGGCGGGCCGTGGCCATTGCCCGAGCCGGGATCTACAACCTGCGGATCCACGCCGAGCAGGTCGTGCAGCCCCTTCTTCGCCACTGGCGGATCGACGCCATTGAAGGACTCGACGCTCGGGCATCGGAACTTCAGGAGAAGATCCTGTCCATTCCCGACACCCTGATCGTCCAGGCCGAGGCCTTTGAGGCCCGCCTGTCCAAGCGCGATGCCCGGACGGCTGCCGGAGCCTGACCCGAGGGTTTAGTCGGTAGCGCGGCCCTCAGTGGCGGCGTCCTTGATCCGACCCCGTAGGTCGGCCAGGTTCTCTTGAATGGCCGGCACGTGGGGGGCAATGGCACCGATGTCGGCCGCGGCCCGGATGGCCGTGCGGGCCCCCATGGCATCCATGGCCCGGTACACCCAGCGCTTGTTGAGCTGGAGCAGTTCGTGGGGCACGCCGGCGATTCGCTCGGCGACGGCCAGCACCGATTCCTCCAGCTCGTCGGCCGGGTAGGACCGGTTGGCGTAGCCGGTCCGGACGGCTTCGGCGGCGTCCATGGCGTCACCGGTCAGAACCATTTCCATGGAGTTGCGTACTCCGACCAGCCACGGGTGGACGGAGAAGTCGGGCGTACCGGCCACCCGCAGCACGGGATGCGAGATGGTGGCGTCGTCGGCCAGGTAGACGAGGTCGCACGCGGCAGCCAGCTCTGATCCACCGGCCATGGCGTAGCCGTGGACCTGGGCGATGACCGGTTTGGCCAGGTCCCACAACGAAAGCCAACCGTCGGTGACGTGACGGGCCCATGTTCCGTCGCCGCCCGGCGTGTATGAGGGTCGGTCGGCTTTCAGGTCCGAGCTGAGGTCGTAGCCCGACGAGAAGCACGGACCGGCACCCCGTAGCACGGTCACGTGGACGGTGTCGTCGCGATCTGCGGCCCGGAGAGCCTCGAAAAGTTCGCCCCGTAGGGCGTTGTCCAGGGCGTTGCGCTTCTCGGGCCGGTTCAGGGTGAGGCGACGGACTCCGGGTCGGGGGTCGTCGACCAGAAGGTCGGACATGTCGCCGATGTTAGGGGCACCGGTGGTGGAGATTACTCGATTGTCGGACAGCCACGGAGCGGTGGCACGATGTCCCGATGCAGGAACCTGAGTCCCGTCCAGGCATGGAGGCCATCGCCAACTTCCGGGGGATCGGCGGGCTGGCAACCATCGACGGTCGCACCACGGTGGGCGGACTGGTATGGCGGTCCGGACATCTAGGGCGGGCCACCGACGCCGACGTGGCCCGCCTAGAGGCGTTGGCTATCCACACTGTGGTCGACCTACGGACTCCGGACGACATCGCTCACGACGGGGCCGACCTCGTGCCGGCCGGTGCGACGGAACATCTTGTGCCCATCCCGGATGACGCCGGAGCGGGTGCGGCCATCAGGGCCATGATCATGCGAGGCGACGAGGACGAGATGCGACACGTGTGGTCCGACGGCCGGGCGGCGGAAATCGCCGTGCGTGGGGCGGCCATGATGGTCACCGAACCCAGTCGGGTGGCGGTGTTCGCCGAAGTGTTCGACGTCGTGGCAGAACCGTCGAACTGGCCGTTGGTGTGGCACTGCTCGGCGGGCAAGGACCGGGCAGGCTGGGTCAGCACCGCGCTGCTGATGATCCTCGGGGTGGAACGCGACACGGTGGTTGCCCACTATCTGGAGAGCAACCGTGGCGCCGATGCCCGGGTGGCCGCCTTGGTCAGCAGTGGATTCGTGACCCCGGAAGCCCTCGAGTTGATGCGACCGTTCATAGAGGTCATGGAGGCTGCCGTTGTCGCCCAGATGGCTGCCGTGGACGAGCACTGGGGTGGCGCCGAGGCGATGTTCCGTAACGGCTTCGGCTTCACCGACGACCGGATCGCCGACCTACGGGGCCGACTCCTGGACTGAGGTGGTTTACCAGCGGACGGCGACGGGTCGTTAACCGAGCCGGACCCGGCCCGGGTGGTTCGTTGGGCGGGCCGGAACGGGCTTCAGCGGGCCCGGGGAAGCCCCAGGTGTCGTTCGGCCACGTTGTTGCGGTTGATCTCGGTGGTCCCGCCGTAGATGGTCACTACAGGCGAGTGTCGACCGTCGTAGTCGATCCAGCCATCGGCCGCCGCGCCGTCTACGCCGAATGAGAGGAGGCCCTCGGCGCCGGCCATCTGCTGGAACCAACCCACGGCCTGTTGGTAGCGTTCCGTGGCGTACAGCTTGGCCATCGAACCCTCAAGGCCCGGTAGACCACCGGTCGCGGCGATCCAGGCGGCCCGCAGGGTCAGCAGTTGGGAGACTTGGTTGGCCATGGCCGTGCGTGCCAGACGTTCCTGGAGCAACGGATCGTCGAGCATGGTGCCTCCATCGGGTGAGGGCGCCTCGGCGGCCCAGTTCCGGACGTGGTTCAGCAGGGGCACGGCCGGGTTGGTCCCGCCCATGACGCCCCGTTCGAAGGCCAGGGCCACGCCCATGACCGCCCATCCGCCGTTCACCTCTCCGAGGCGCCACTCGTCGCCCACCCGCACACCGCTGTAGAAGGTGGCGTTCGTCCGCTCGCTGGCCATGGTCGGCACGGGCTGGACCTCGATGCCCGGAAGACCCATGGGCACCAGGAACATGGTCAGACCCTTGTGCTTGGGGACATCGGGGTTGGTGCGGGTCAGGAGGATCACCCAGTCGGCCTCATGGGCCATGGTGGTCCACATTTTCTGACCGTCGATCACCCACTCGTCGCCATCGCGGACGGCTTTCGTGGTGATGGCCGCCACATCCGAACCATGGTCGGGCTCGCTGTAGCCGAGGCAGCAGTTGAACTCACCCGTCAGGAGCCGTTCGAGTACCTCCGTGTGGTGGAAATCGGTTCCCACGGCGTGGATGACGCCGGCCACCAACATGGTGACGGCCAGCCCGTCGTAGGGCGCTCCCGCCTTCTCGAGTTCGTTGAACAACACGTACAGCTCGATCGGGTCGCGGTCGCCATAGCCTGGCACCGCACCGGCCAACAGCCCGGCCTCGGCTAGGGCACTGTTGAAGTCCTTGTCGTTGAACGTGCCGCTGGCGTGCATCCGCTCGATCACGTCGACCGTCAGGTGCTCGTCGAGGAAGGCCCGCACCTCGGCCCGGAAGGCCTCGGTCCGCTCGCCCAGGGAGAAGTCCATCAGGACCTGCCTGTTTCCGGATTCGCCTGCGGCGAATCGTGGTGGGTCGACGCTGCTAGCCGGCCGTCAGCAGCGGCGAGGAACATCCCGGCGAGCCGTCGACATTCGCGGGCCGGATCGTCCAGCAGCCAGGTCAGGGCCCTGGCCCGGCGGTAGTACAGCTGGATGTCGTACTCCTCACTGAATCCGTAGCCGCCATGCACGTGGAGGCTGCGGTCGGTGGCCAGCACAGCAGCCTCGCCGGCAGCCACCAGCGACATAGCGGCCAGTACCGGGAAGTCGGTTACATCGTTGGCGTCTACGTCCAGGGTCCCGGTGATGCCGGCCGTCGCCCGGTCGCCGGCCCACGCCGCTTTGGCGGTCAAAAGGTGGGCGCCGTCGATCAGGCCCGGGAGGTCAGCCAGCAGGTGCTGGACAGCCTGGAAGCTGCCCACCGGCCGACCGAACTGTTCGCGCTCCTTGACGTAGCTGACGCCGAGGACGAGCGCCTCTCGGGCGATGCCGACCAGCGTGGCCGCAGTGAGGGTGCGCCACTCGTCGACGGCCCGTGCGTGGGCGGCAACGGCCTCGGGGCCCTCGACCAGGGTCTCGGCGTCGGCCAGGTCACGGTGGGCCAGCGGGAGGCAGCCGTGGTTCGCCAGATGGGCACCGAGGAGCAGGTCGGTGTGCTGGTCGATCACCAATCGGTCACCGTCGAGGGCCACCACCCGATGGGCTACGGCGCCGTTAGGAACGGTTCGGGCTACACCTTTGGTCGCCGGTCGTAAGGCCAACCCGACGATGGCGGATCCGGCCAGCACATCGTCGTTGCAGGCCGATGGATCAGTCAACCTGGCCAGGAGGCGGGTGGTCACTATGTGATCGACCAGGGGGAGGGGGGCGATGCGGCTCCCGGCCTCGGTAGCCACCACGGCTAGGTCGGCCAGCGATGCCCCACCGCCACCGACGGCCTCCGCGACGCCCATGCCCGGGGCGCCGGTCTCGAGCAGGCGTTCCCAGGCGGCGGCGTCGAAGCCGAACGGTTCGGCAGAGCGGGCGCGTGCTGGCCCGGTCTCACCGTCGAAGAACGCCGCGAACACCTCGCGAATCGATTCCTGATCCTCCGTCAGATTCAGGTCCACGGGCTGACCCTACCGAGGGAGCACCGGGCCGCCCGCTCCGGCCTTTCGTGACGTCGGACTCGCCGGACGGGTCGCCATGGCGGGTTCCGGTCTAGCGTCGACCCATGGCCGAACAGCAGGAACGTATCGAGTCGCAGGAACACACGGGTGCCGAGGGGCTGGATGTCGAGCGGGCCGGAGGCGTGGTCACCGTCACGTTGAACCGCCCCGAGGTCATGAACGCCATGACCGGGACGATGTTTGCCGAGTTCGGGCGGATCTTCCGCGACCTCCACGCCGATGAGACCGTGCGTTGCATCGTGCTCACCGGGGCCGGCGGGAACTTCTGCTCGGGCGCCGACGTAGGCGGCCAGTCCAAGCGGGCAGCCGGAGCAGTGTCCACCAACCCGCTGCGAAACCTCCGCCAGATCAAGGCCTCAGCTATGGCCCTGCACGACTGCCAGCATCCGGTAGTGGCCAAGGTCCACGGGGTGGCAGCCGGAGCCGGTTTGAACATGGCCCTAGGGTGTGATCTCGTCTATGCCGCTGACACCGCCCGATTCTCGGAGATCTTCGCTCGCCGGGGCCTGACCATCGATTTCGGTGGCTCGTGGGTGCTTCCCCGGCGGGTCGGCCTCCACCGGGCCAAGGAGTTGGCTCTGCTGGCCGAGGTGATCGATGCCGCGGAGGCTGACCGCATCGGGTTGGTGAACCGGATCCTGTCCGAAGCCGATCTGGACGCCCACGTGGATGACGTGGTGGCTCGCATCGCCGCCGGGCCGCCACTGGCCCTGTCGATGAGCAAGGCGTTACTCAATCAGGGGTCCCAGACGTCGATGTCCCAGGCATTAGAGGCCGAGGCGGCCACCCAGGCCACCAACTTCGGTACCGAGGACACCCGTGAGGCGGCTCGGGCTTGGATGGAGAAGCGGTCGCCTGACTTCCAGGGTCGATGACTGCGCCGGTCTGGACCGGGAACCTCTGAAGACACCACCGGCGAAACAGGTCACGGACCGGAGGGGAGCACGATCTGGGTCTGGGTGGTGATGGCCGCTGTCTTCCCGTCGTCGCGGATCACCTCGGTCTGGACCACGATGGTGGTGCGACCTACGTGCACCGGGGTGGACACGATGGTGGCAGTGCCCGAGCTGATGGGTCGAAGGAAGTTGGTCTTGGATTCGATGGTCGACGTGCCGGCTCCTGTTGGGAGGTTCTGGGCCGCGCACAGGGCGCCCGTCGAGTCGGCCACGGCCATGACGTAGCCGCCGTGCAGCCCGCCGAACACCGTGGTCCGCTGTTCGGTCCATTCCACGGTGGCCTCGACCCGGTCGGGTGAGGTCTCGACGACCGTCAGGCCGAGTACCTCGCAGAATGGCATGATCCGGCGGATAGTGGCCGTCAGGTCAGCGGACGATTCCTGTTCCATTGGTCGAGTCTGGCAGGCGGCCAGCGGTTCAGAGCCTTTCGAAGCGCTCCAGGTCCAGCGTCCACGGACTGAGGTTCTCGTGGCCCGTCTCGGTGATGAGCAGCTGGTTCTCCAGCTTCACACCCTGGCCGCCAGACCGGGCCCCCACGTAGGACTCGACAGTCAGGACCATGCCGGGTTCGAGCACTCCGTCGTAGCCGGAGTTGTCCCAGGCGCTGGGGAACGGAAGCGACGGGTACTCGTCGCACTGGCCGACCCCGTGGGACAGCACCGAGTAGTGGCGGTACTCCTCCTCGGGTGGATACCACGCCTTGTGGACCAGTTCATGGAATGTGGCACCGGGTTCGAAGAGTTCGGTGTTGCGGGTGATCTGCTCGACGGCCAGGTCGTGGGCGTGGCGGGCCGCTGGTGTGGGTGGGACATCACCGCACACCCAGGTCCGCGAGATGTCGGTCATCATTCCGAAGGCCCCCACGAGGTCGGTGTCGAAGGCCACCACGTCTCCGTTCCCGATGACCGCGGCGCTGCACTCCTGGAACCACGGGTTGGTGCGGTCCCCGGCGGTCAGCAGTCGGCATTCCATCCACTCGCCGTGGCGGGCCAGCATCTCGGCCCACAACACACCCCACAGCTGGTTCTCGGTCATGCCTGGACGCATGGCCTCGAACATCCTCCGGCATGAGACGAACGTGGCCTCCACCGAGCAACGCATGGCGCGGATCTCGTCGGGGCCCTTGATCTTTCGGGCCTGTTCCATGATCCGTGTGCCCTCCACGAGGGTCAGGCCCTCGTCGAGCAGCGACGTGATGCCAGCGGTGGTCGAGGAATCCACGGCGATCCGACGGGACCCCATCCCGTGGGTGCGGGCCGCGTCGGCGATCTCCTGAGCGAAGACCTTGGACTGCTCATCGATCCGGTCGCCGGCCAGGAAGTACGTGAAAGCCCGGGCTGGACGGACGTCGGTTACGAACTGGTTGTGGGCTGACAGGAACTCGCAGCCGGGGTAGTCGAACAGGATTAGCGTGCCGTCGGCGCCCACGAAGGCGTAGCGGGCCTGGTTGTGGAGCACCCAGACCTGCATGTTGGGTGCGTATGTCACGTACATGACGTTCAAGGGGTCGAATAACAGGATCCCATCTACCTCGGCGTCGGCCAGCTGGGTGACGGTGCGGTCCAGCCGGTAGCGCATCATGGCCGTCTCGTCGGGCAGATCCAGGCCGGCGGCTGCCCATTCGGAAAGCGCCGGCTCGCCGGGCCCCATGGCCATCCGGTGGCCGGTGGTGGCCGCCCGTCGGACCATCGGGTCGTTCGTCTGGTCCCGTGTCGGGGTGTCTTCGTTCAAGGAGTTCTCTCCTGCCGTTCTGGTTCTCGGCGGTCGTCAGCCCCGCATCCGGATGCCGGTTGGGTCGAACAGCGGCTCGTCTCGCCGGGTGGCTGGGCGACGCACACCAAGCACCTCGATCTCGAAGGCATCGGGCGGCGTGGCCGGGTCGGCTGCCGCTGCGGGCACGTAGCCCATGGCGCACGAGGCCTGCGACCAGTGGGCGTAGCCGCCTGACGTGGCCCAACCCACCACTTCACCGCCGTGCCAAATCGGCTCGTCGCCCAACACGTCGGACGCAGCACTGCCTACCGTTGTCCCGCTGCCGTTTTCCCCGGTTGGCGTTCCGCCGTCGTCAAGGGTGAACGTGCAGAGGCGACGTTCGGGGCCGGTCGCCCGGGCTGTCGCCGCGGCATCTCGGCCGATGAAGTTCCGGGCGGAGCCGTCCAACGACGTGAGTGCGACGAACGCATCGAGCCCGGACTCGGCGGGCGTGTAGATGGGCCGGAACTCGCTGGCCCAGCCCCCGAAGCCCTTGTCGAACCGCATCGAGTCCAGTGCCCGCAGCCCAAACAGTCGAATGCCGTGTGGTTCCCCGGCTTCCATCAGCAGGTCGAACAGCCGTTGCTGCAGCGAGGCGGGAACCCAGCATTCGTAGCCCAGGTCGCCGGTGAACGTGATACGGCCGACAATCGCCGGCACCATGCCCAGGTCCATCCGCTGGATGTCTCGGAACGCGAAGGCATTGGCCGACACGTCTGAACCCGTCCCGCCGGAGCTGGGGCTGGTGGGGCCCACCACGGAGGCCAGCACGTCGCGGGCCTTCGGGCCGGCGATGGAGAGCCCGGCTAACTCGGTGCCCAGTGGTCGATAGTTGACGTCACCGTCACCGCCGTCGGCCAGATGCGAGACGATCTGCTCGCGGAACCAGCGCTCGTGGTAGCCCTCGGCCACGCCGGAGCCCAGTACTAGGAAGGTCTCGGCACCGTCGAACGGTTCAGCCAACGTGGCCACCGTAAAGTCTCCGATGAGCTTTCCGTCGTGGTTCAGCATGGGGGCCAGCGCCATACGGCCCGGCGTCGGAATGCGGTTGGCCAGTACACGGTCGAGCAGCGCCCGGGCGCCCGGTCCGGTGAACTGGTGCTTGGCGAACCCGGTGGTCTCGATGAGACCCACCCCGGTGCGAACCGCATGGACCTCGTCGGCCACCACGTCGAAGGCGTTGGACCGGTGGAAGGTCACGTCCTCGGTGGGCTCGGCGCCGGGCCGCTGGAACCACAGGGCGGTCTCCAGCCCGTAGGAGGAGCCCCACACGGCATTGGCATCGTCTAGACGGTCGTGGATGGGTGAGGTGTACAACGGACGGGCGGCCGGCAGCTCCTCGTTGGGAAACGAAATGGAGAAACGTCGGCTGTAGTTCTCCATAACCTTGGCCCTGGTGTAACTCGGAGTCGTCCAGTCGCCGAAGCGGGCCACGTCCATGCCCCACACGTCGAATCCGGGGTCGCCGGTGGTCATCCAGTTGGCCATGGACAGACCGACGCCGCCGCCCTGACTGAGGCCGGCCATCACGCCGCAGGCCACCCAGTGGCCACGCTGGCCCTTGACTGGTCCAATGACCGGGTTGCCGTCGGGCGCGAAGGTAAACGGGCCGTTGATGACCTGTCGAATCCCGGCATCGGCGTAGACGGGGAAGTGCTCGAAGGCCAAGGCCAGTGACGGGGCGAGTCGTTCGAGGTCTGGGGTGAGCAGCTGGGATCCGAAGTCCCATGGGGTTTCCCGTTCAGACCACGGCACGCAGGCCTGCTCGTAGGTGCCCAATAGCAGGCCGCCGGCCTCGGCCCGGGTGTAGATCTCGCCGCCGAAGTCGACCGCTCCGATGCCGTACCCGCCGGTGGCGTCGAGCCACGGTCGGATCTCGGGGATCTCCTCGGTCAGCAGGTACATGTGCTCCATAGCCAGGATGGGCAGCTCGATCCCGCACATACGGCCCACCTCGCGGGCCCACAGGCCGCCGCAGTTCACGAAGTGCTCGCACGTGATGGTGCCCCGCTCGGTCACCACGTCCCACAGGCCGTCGGGCCGCTGGGCCACGTCATGGGCCCACGTGTTGCGATGGACCTGGGCGCCGGCCATCCGGGCCGCCGTGGCGTAGGCGTGGGTGACGCCCGACGGGTCGACGTGGCCGCCCACCGGGTCCCACAGGGCGCCCACGAAGTGTTCCTCGACTAGGAACGGGATCTTTTCGGCGGCCTCGGCCACCGAGATCAACTCGGTCTCCATGCCTAGGTAGCGACCTCGAGCGTGGGCCATGCGAAGCCAGTCCATGCGGTCGGGGTCGTCGGCCAACATGACTTCGCCGGTCAGGTGGACGCCGCACGATACGCCTGATTCCTTCTCGAGGTCCTCGTAGAGCTGGACGGTGTAGCGCTGCAGGGCAGCCACGTTGGGGTCGCCGTTAAGGGTGTGCATGCCGCCCGCCGCGTGCCACGTGGACCCTGCGGTCAGTTCCCTGCGTTCCAACAGGACGGCGTCAGTCCAGCCGGCTTTCGTGAGGTGGTAGAGGACGCTGGCACCGACGACGCCACCACCGATTACCACGACCTGTGCGCTCTCGGGGAGGTCTGCCATGGAAGTGCTTCTCCTAGTTACGGGATCAGTAGTCGGTTTCGACGCCACCCTCGGCGACCCGGCGGGATAGGAACTCGTCGATGCCGGCCCGGCGCTCGGGTGCCATGGAGGGCTCGACATGGGCGTCGATCAGGGTGCGGGCCAAGGCCTCAGCCCGATGGTGAGATTCGACGCGGCCCTCTTCGTCCCACATCTCGAAGTTGGACCATTTTGAGACTAGGGGTTGGAAGTGTTCGGTGGCGTAGCGGTCCTGGGTGTGCTGGGTGCCGAAGAAGTGTCCGGCCGGCCCCACTTCGGCGATGGCCTCGACGGCCAGGGCGGCATCGTCGATGGTCACGGGTTGGAGCATGGCCGTCACCATGTTCAGCAGGTCGGCGTCGATTACGAATTTCTCGAAGGAGGTCAGCAGGCCGCCTTCCAGCCAACCAGTGCCGTGGAGGAGGAGGTTGACGCCACCCATGACCGCTCCCCAAACGGCGATGGTGCTCTCGGTTGCCGACTGGCTGTCGACGCTGTTGGACGCGTTGACATTCGACGAGCGGTAGGGCAGGTCGTAGCGCCGAGCCAGCTGGCCGCCTATTAGGCAGGCTTTCCAGTACTCGGGGGTGCCGAAGGCTGGTGCTCCGGAGCGCATGTCGACGTTGGAGGTGAAGCCGCCGTAGATGACCGGGGCCCCGGGTCGGACCACCTGTGTGTAGGCGATGCCGGCCAACGCCTCGGCGTTCTGGAGCACCAGGGCGCCGACCACCGTCACCGGTGCCATGGCGCCCGCCAGAGTGAATGGGGTGATGACGATGCACTGATTGCGGGCCGACATCTCCTGGATGCCGTGGAGCATCACCGTGTCGTAGCGCAGTGGGGTACTGGCGTTGATGACCGAGTACAGCGACGGCTGGGCGCTCATTGTGTGGTCGTCGACTCCCCGGGCCAGGCGGGTCATCTCGATGGCGTCAAGGTTTCGTTGGCGGCTGAGGCTGTAGACGAACGGCACCTTGTCCGAGAGGGTAAGCATGTCGTGAGTGGCATGCAGGTGGCGGACCGACGGGTGGAGGTCCATGGGTTCGACCGGGTAGCCGGCCACCGTGTGGACCACGTTGAGTACCTGGCCGAGCTTGAGCAGTTCGCGGTAGTCGTCGCGGTTGCCATCACGGCGGTCACGACCCAGCCCGGTCACGAACGGGGGGCTGGCCACGCTGGTGTAGGTGATGACGTCGCCGCCGATATGGAGGTCACGGTCCGGGTTCGGGGCGTGCAGGGTGAACTCGGCCGGGGCGGTGGCTATCAGGTGCTGGACGAGTTCGGGGTCAAAGCGAACCCGGTTGTCGGACACGTCACATCCGGCGTCGGCTAACTGTCGGCGGGCCGTGTCGTCCAGGAAGTCGATACCGGTCTCGGACAGGACCCGCAGCGAGGCCAGATGGATGGACTCCAGTTCGTCGTCGGACACGGCCCGCAATGGGTCGAATCGCATGCGGGGCTGCTGCCACGGCGGTTGCTCGCCTATCACGTCGCGGATCCGGGAACGCCCGCTGAGACGTCCCCGTCTGGAGCCGCTCATCAGGGGGACACCGGTGCCGTTGCCGACGGTCGGGCCATCAGGCGAGTCCTTCGTTGAACGACATGGGCTCGCCGCCTGCCTCCAGGTGGAGTTCTCCGTCCTCGTAGGGATGGGCCAGAGCGACATGCTCGTCGAGCACCACGCCGAGACCCGGTTCGGTCGATGGGATGACCATCCCGTCCTCCCAGCGGATGGGTGTCTCCAGCAGGTCGGCGTGGAAGCCGTCGAAGCGGTCGATCGACTCGAGGACCAAGAAGTTGGGGGTGCAGGCGGCCAGTGCGATGTTGGCGGCCGCCACGACCGGTCCGCAGTAACAGTGGGGGGCCAGCAACGCCTGGTGGACCTCGGCGATCGCCGCGATCTTCTTGCCCTGGAGGATCCCCCCGCTGCGACCCAGGTCGGGTTGCAGGATCGATGCCGCGCCGGCCCGGAGCACCGCCGCGAACTCCGACACGGTGGTTAGACGTTCGCCGGTGGCCACCGGGATGGTGGTGCCTGCCGCCACCCGGGCCATGCCCTCGAGATCGTCGGTCGGGACCGGCTCCTCGAACCAGAGCGGGTCGTAGGCCTCGAGGCGTCGGGCCAACCGGAGGGCGCCGGACGGAGTGAACTGGCCGTGGGTGCCGAATAGGAGGTCAGCCCGGTTACCGACCGCCTCGCGGACGGCCCGCGTGTAACGCTCCGAAAGGTCGAGGCGTTCGAGCGACGGCTGGCGGCCGTCAAACACCGTGTAGGGGCCGGCTGGGTCGAACTTGACCGCGGTGAACCCCTGGTCGACGGCCCGGACCGCTGCCTCGGCGGCCAGGTCGGGATTGGAGTAGAGGTTCGGCCCGTCGAGCGGGTCGTAGGCGTCCCCGTCATCGGGATACAGGTAGGTGTAGGAGCGCAGGCCTTCGTGGACCCGCCCACCCAGGAGGTCGTACACCGGCCGCCCCGTGGCCTTGCCGATGATGTCCCAGCACGCCATCTCCAGCGCGCTGATGATTCCGCACAGAGTGGGGTCGGGCCGCAGGGCGTAGCCGCTGCCGTAGGCCCGACGCCAGAATGACTCCACGTCGAACGGACGGTGACCCACCAGGTGACGGTCGGCCACGTCGACGATCATCTCGGCCACCAGGTGCGGGCCGACGGTGGCCACGTAGGCCTCGCCGATGCCCTCGATCCCGTCGTCGGTGGTCAGCTTCACGAAGATGAAGTAGCGGCCACCGTGTCGGGGTGGCGGGTTGCCGACCACGAAGGTCTCGACGTCGCGGATCAGCATGCTGCGGGCCCCCCTGCTGCCGTCGAAGTAGCAGCGGTCGTTGGATTTCCGGTGACCGTCCCGTTCGGGAGCACCACGGTTCGTACAACGTCGCCCCGCCAGACCTCGTCAAATGCATCCTGGATGTCGTCCAACGTGTGGGTGCTGGAGACCATGCCGGCTAGGTCAAGGCGCCCGGCTCGATGGTGGTCAACGAGCGCCGGGACGTCGACGGCCACCCGGGCAGTGCCCATCTTCGAACCGAGGATCGACTTGTTGGCGGCGGCCAGCCAGCTGGGAGCCACGTCGATGGTGACGTCGTCGCCGGCCATGCCCACGATGACCAGTTGGCCCATGGGGGCCAACAGGTCGATGGCGCCGTCGAGGGCTGCCGGCGCACCGGTGGTGACCAGCACGTGGTCGGCCAGGTGGCCACCCGTCGCCTCGGTGATGACGGCAGCCAAATGTCCGCCGGGGTGGCCGCTACCTGTCGAGCCGCCGGTCGGGTCAGCAGTCGGATCTGCGGTGTGGGTGGCGCCGAAACCCAGTGCGGCGTCACGCTTGTCGATCGCTGGGTCCACGGCCACAATCGGGTGGGCGCCGGCGAGACGGGCTGCCTGGATGGCGCCGATACCCACACCTCCGCAGCCCACCACGACCACCGTGTCGCCGGCGGCCACCCGGGCCGTGTTGGTAACCGCCCCCGAACCGGTAAGCACGCCACAACCCAGTAGCGAGGCGGCCACCAGGTCGACGTCAGCGGGCAGGGGCACGACCTGAGAGCGGTCGACGACTACTTGGGTGGCGAATCCACCCACGGCCAGGCCCTGAATGAGGGGTGCACCGCCGGCATCGGTCAGCGGGCTGGTCGCGTTAAGGGCGATGTCGCCCGTGCAGGCCACGTCGTGACCCCGGAGGCAGGCCCGGCAGTCACCGCAGGTTCGGATGAGCGAGATGACCACCGGGTCGCCGACGGAGAGATCGGTCAACTCGTCGTCCGCCTCCGGCTCGACCCCGATTTCGAGAATGCGCCCGGTGGCCTCGTGGCCCAGCACGAGTGGGAATTCGGTGACCCACGTGCCGTCGAGGTAGCTCAGGTCGGAGTGGCAGACGGCGCAGGCCTCGACCTCCACCCGGACCTCGCCGGGACCTGGGGCGGCCAGATGGACGTTCTCGATTTCGGTCGGGATGCCAACGCCTCGGCTCACCGCCGCACGGATGGTGATCCCCCGGCCCGTCGACACGGCGCGGAACCTACACCCGGGACGGGCTTCTGGACAGACGTTCCGCCCCGCCGCCGAGGGGGTCGGTCGTCCCAGTAAAGCGCCGGGCATCCTGATTGTGAGACATGTTCAGCCGAGCAGGATTTCGGCCACCTGGGCCAGATGACCGGCCGATCGGGGGGCCACGTTAAGCATGGTCACCGGGCTCTCCTCGAAGGCTGCCAGGCGGTCACGGATGCGCTCCGGGGTGCCGATCAGCGAGATTTCGTCTGCAAACCGGTCGGGCACAGCGGCAATGGCTTCGTCCCGTCGACCCTCAAGGAACAGGTCCTGGATACGGTCGGCTTCGGTGGCGAATCCCATTCGGGCCATCAACTTCGTGTGGAAGTTCTGCCCCTTGGCGCCCATGCCTCCCACGTAGAAGCCCAGCATGGCCTTCACCGGGGCCAGCGCCGAGGCGATGGCGTCAGTTGAATCATCCTCGGTGACGGTGACCGCGAGGTTCAACGCCACCTCGAAGTGGGCCGGGGCTCCGACCAACTGGTCGGCGTACACCTCAGGTCGGTAGGGCGAGTAGTACAGCGGCAGCCAGCCGTCGGCGATCTCGGCCGTCTGGGTCACGTTCTTCGGACCTTCGGCGCCGATGAAGATGGGGATGTCGGCCCGCAGGGGATGGACCATTACCTTCAGGGGCTTACCCAACCCCGTCGAACCTTCGCCTACGTAGGGGTGCTGGTGAAAGTCGCCGTCAAAGGACAGGTGATCGTCGCGCCGGAAGGCCTGCCGTAGGATCTCGACGTACTCGCGGGTGCGGGCCAGCGGGCGGTTGGACGGTTGGCCGTACCAACCCTCGACGACCTGGGGGCCCGACACGCCGAGGCCCAGGATGAGCCGGCCGTTCGAGAGATGGTCAAGGGTGACGGCGTGCATGGCCGTGGCCGTGGGCGTGCGGGCCGACATCTGGACGATGCCGGTGCCCAGACGAATGCGTTCGGTGTGGGCGGCCAACCAGACGAGCGGTGAGAAGGCGTCGCTGCCCCACGACTCAGCGGTCCACGCGGCGTCGTAGCCGAGGCGCTCGGCCTCCTGGACAAGGTCCACGAGATCAGCCGGGGGTTGTGCCCCCCAGTAGCCGAGGCTGAGGCCTAGTTGCATGGAGAGACCGGTCGCATGAAGAGATCGTCCCAGCGGTCAAGCCCTGGCGCCAATGCAGGCAACTAATCGGAAGCGGGCAGAAGCGGGCATCGCCCGGTGTCGGCCCTAGTGTCCGAACGTGATCGAAGCCACCGAGACGTTCCCACGCCAGCATGCACGGACCCGGCGCTTCACCTGTGGGGTACCGCGTGACATCCGGGTGGCCGATGACGGATCCCGGGTGGTTTTCCTGCGTTCGTTTTCAGGTGATGACCCGATCAACGCCCTCTGGTGGATGGACCCAGTAACCGGCGAGGAGCGATTGATCGCCGATCCGGGAGCGCTGTCCCCCGGAGACATTGCCGATGGCGAGGGGCCGTGCAAGGGGGCCGACGGGGTGCCGGCGGCCGAGTTGGCCCGCCGCGAGCGTGTCCGTGAATCTGGGGGTGGGATCGTGGCTTACGACGGGCTGCCCGACCTTTCGCGGTTGTGCTTCGTGCTCGACGGCCGAGTCTTCCTCGCCGAGGTACCCAGGCATGGAGACACAGGTGACGACCAGGGGCCCGTCGCCCGGGTGGTTGAGCTCCCGTCCAGCGGAGGTGCCTTCGATCCACGACTCAGCCCAGATGGCACGGCGGTGGCCTACGTGTCGGGTGCATCCGTCCGGACGACGGGGCCCGGTGGCGACCGCCGGGTGATCGGAGGATCCACGCCGACCGTGTCATGGGGGTCGGCCGAGTTCGTGGCCGCCGAGGAGATGGGTCGCAACCGTGGGCACTGGTGGTCGCCCGATGGTCGACGGATGTTGATCTCTAGGGTAGACACGGCACCGGTTGCCGAGTGGTGGATCTCGTCGCCGACGGAGCCGGCGACGCCGCCGCGGGCCATCCGGTATCCGGCTGCCGGCACGGTCAATGCCACGGTCGGCTTAGCTCTGGTTGACCTGGACGAAGCCGCTCCCACTACCGAGGGGGCCACCGGCAGTTCGACTATCGACGTGGACTGGAGCCAGGGCGCCACGTTCGAGTACCTGGCCGACGTGCACTGGCCAGTCGAGGGACGACCCCTGCTGGTCGTCCAGACCCGGGACCAACGAACGCTGGCCGTGCTGGAGGTGGATCCGTCCACGGGTGCCGTCGAGGAACGGCACCGGACGACCGATGAGCACTGGGTCGACCTGGTCCCGGGTTCGCCGTTGGTGGCCAATGGTTCCCTCTTCACCGTGGAGTCCAGGGACGGGGCCTACCGCTTGGTCCAGGACGGGATCGTCTTGTTTCCCAACTCCCTCGACGGGGTACAGGTGCGATCCATTGTCGGCGCTGACGGCGACGGCGACGGCGACCGGGCCGGTGTCGTGGTTCGCGCCTCGGCCGATCCTATGGACGTCGATGTCCTACGGATTCCCCTGGATGATGGATTGGTCGAAACGGTGTCCGGAGGAGGGGGCCTCCGCTCGGCGGTGGTCGGTGGTGGGGTCACGGTGGTGACGGTGGCAGACCTCGCTGGTTCGACTACCACGGTCCATCCGGGCGGGTTCGCGCTGTCCTCCCATGCTGAGAAGCCGGTGGTCCAGCCGCGCCCAACCTTCCACGTGGTCGGAGACCGGTCGCTGCGAGTCGCGGTGCTCCTGCCCGATGGTCACGACGGATCACCGCTTCCGGTTCTGCTGGATCCATACGGCGGACCGCATGCTCAACGGGTACAGCGGGTGCGGGGCCAGTACCTCACCTCCCAGTGGTTTGCCGACCGGGGCTTTGCCGTGGTGGTGGCTGACGGGCGGGGGACGCCGGGCCGTGGCCCCGCTTGGGATCGTGCGGTTCGTGGCAATCTGGCCGCACCGGTACTGGAGGATCAGGTTGATGCCCTGCACGCTGTGGCCACCACCGACGATCGACTGGACCTAGGGCGGGTGGCTATCCGGGGCTGGTCGTTTGGTGGCTACCTGGCGGCACTGGCCGTGCTACGCCGGCCCGACGTGTTCCACGCCGCGGTGGCTGGCGCGCCGGTCGCCGACTGGCGCCTCTACGACACCCACTACACCGAGCGTTATCTAGGTCATCCAGACGTGGAGCCCGAGAACTACCTGCGGAGTGGATTGTGCTCCGCCGAGGATTGGGCGCCCCGTGGGGTCGACGTGCCGGATCGCCCGCTGCTACTGGTTCATGGGTTGGCCGACGACAACGTGGTGGTCGCCCACACCCTCGCCCTGTCGCGGGCCCTACTGGAGGCCGGACGGCCCCATCAGGTCCTGCCGTTGTCGGGCGTCACCCACATGACCCCCCAGGTCGAGGTGGCCGAAAATCTGCTATTGGTGCAGTTGGTGTTCCTGCAGAAGTCTCTGGGGTTGGCGCCCCTGATCTAGTAGTGCCGGTCCAGGTGGTTCTGTTTCAGGCGAGCCGCGTCAGACGGCCGTCCAGCCGCCATCGACGGCCAGGATGTGTCCGGTGAGGTAGGAGCCGGCGTCCGAGGCCAGGAGTAGCAGGGCGCCGTCCAGTTCGTGAGCCAGCCCGCCCCGACCCATCGGCGTGCCCGACTCGACGTAACTCCGACCCGCGTTGGTGTGGAACATGTCGTCGGAGTTCATCTCGGTCTCGAACCATGCTGGGGCCAGTGCGTTGACCCGGATGCCCTTTCGAGCCCACTGCACGGCCAGCTCACGGGTCAGGTTGTGGAGGCCTCCCTTGGCCGCGGCGTATCCGGGTACGCGGAGGCGACCGCCGGATACCTGACCCAGAACCGAACCCACGTTGACCACCACGCCTGGGTGATTCTCGGAGATCCACCACCGGGCGGCCCGCCTGGCCAGTTCGTAGGGGGCCACCAGGTCGACAGCGAGCTCGTGGCGGAAGCCGTCCAGATCGTCGTCGACGGCCGGGACGACCCTTGAGATGCCAGCGTTGTTCACCAGTACGTCGATCCGACCGAAGTGGTCGATGGCGGAGTTGATGATGTGCTCCGGTCCGTCGTCGGCCGCCACGTCCACGCTGACGGCGAGCGCATCGGGAAGCTCGTCGGCCAGGGCCTGGATGCGTTCAGTGCGCCGGGCGGCCAGCACGAGCCTGGCCCCCACGTCGGACAACACCCGGGCGAACCGTTCGCCAAGGCCCGAGCTGGCGCCGGTGACCACCACGACCCGCCCGTCCAGGCGGAACCGTTGGAGTACCCCGTCTGGGGTCTGTCCGGAGGTGCTGTCCACGGACCGGACCCTAGAGCGGTGGGGCTCCGGCGATCTGACCGGCGGTGAGCTCCAGCACTCGATCGGCCAGGTCGGCTGCTTCAGTCGGATCGTGGGTGACTAACAGGGTGGCTGGTCGTTGGTCCCGATCGCCCAGCAGCGCGTGGATCTGCCGCCGAGACCCAGCATCGAGCGCCGTGGACGGTTCGTCGAGCAGGAGCAGGTCTGGATCAGTAGCCAGGGCGCGGGCCACCGCTACCCGCTGGGCCTGGCCGCCGGAACACTCGTTGGGCCGACGATCTACCAGATCCTGCAGGTGGAGCAATGCCAGGAGGGAATCCACCCGGTCGGGGGTGGAGTGGGGGCTAAACCCTACGTTGGCGGCCACCGTCAGGTGTTCAAAGAGCAGGCGGTCCTGGGGCACCCAACCGATCCGCCGAAAATGAGCAGGTACGAAGCCCCGGTCTGAGCCGTCGTCGACGGTTCTCCGACCGAGGTCCAGCCGTCCGTCGTTGAGGCGGACTAGTCCGGCCAGCAGCCGCAGGAGCGTGGTCTTGCCCGCCCCGTTGGGGCCGACTACGGCCACCAGCTCGCCGGGCAGCACGTCGAGGGCCACCCGGAGGGTCAGGTCGCCGACGGTGGCGGTGCCGTCCAGCTTCAGTACCGGTTCAGGGGAGGATTCCCGATCTAGTCCCGCATCTGGTTCCGGGCTGGGTGGCATCGCGCTCATCGTGTGGGGAGCCAACGGTGGCGTGTGGGGAGCAGAACGGCCAGCGACACGGCCAACAGCACGAGGCTGAGGGCGACGGCGGCCTCCGGGTCGGATTCGAGCGCCTGGAAGGTGGCCAGGGGCAGGGTTCGGGTCCGTCCCGGCAGGTTGCCGGCGAACGTGATGGTGGCTCCAAACTCGCCAAGGGCCCGGGCCCATGCCAGCGCCAGGCCGGCGCCCATGGCCGGGATTAGTCGGGGCACGGTGATGCGTCGGAGAACGGTCAGCGGGTCGGCGCCCAGCGTTGCCGCGACCTGTTCGAGATCCTCGCCGGAGGTACGCAGCGCCCCCTCAACGGTGATCACGTAGAAGGGGAGGGCTACGAAGGTGGCGGCCACCACGGCACCGGCCGTGGTGAATGGCAGCGTCACGTCGAACCACCGTTCCAGCCACTGGCCAACCAGGCCGCGGCGACCCAAGGCGAACAGTAGAGCAGTACCACCAACGACCGGCGGCAGCACCATGGGCAGGACCACGAGTGTCCGGACGAGCCGCCGGAAGGGCACGGCGACCCGGGCAAGGACCCAGGCCATCGGTGTTCCCAGCACGAGGACGATGCCGGCGGCCGTCAGGCTGACGAGGAGCGACACCCCGAGGGCCTCGACCACCTCGCGCCGTCGGAGAAGGTTGACCAGACCGGACCACGGTGCCCGCTGCAGCAGCGCTAGCACTGGGAGGGTGAGGAAGGCCATAGCCAACGCGGCGACCACCAGCACCGACCGGGGAGCGTTCGGCGGTCGGGTCATCGAGTTGGCCCCGTGACGAATCCGTGCTCGGTGAGGATCTTTCGGGCCTGGTCGCTGGTAAGGAACGTCACGAACGGATTTCCGGACAGCGACAGGCTGGCGGCCGCGTAGGTGATGCAGGGACAGGTCGGTTTCTGAGGCCATGCTGGGGCCAGCCCCGCATGAGCCGACACGTCGGTGGCGTAGACGATGCCGAGGTCCGCCTCGTCGAGGGCCAGTCGGGCGACCACGGCCCGTGCGCTGGGTTCGAACGAGTCGACGGGAAGGTCGCCGAAGCGGGCTGCCGCAGCATCGCCGCATGGGACCCCGGCGGCGCAGGCCACCAGCACCAGTGACGGGTCGCGCAGGTCGGCCGGTCGACGTTCCGGTCCGGTTGTGGGTCGGGCCACCACGAGATGGTTGATGGCCAGATCGTGGATAGCGGTCGGCACGTGGTCCGCCACCTGATCTGTCGCCTGGTTGAGGAGAAGCCGGCGCTGAAGGTCATCGAACAGATCGGCGTCGGCGGTCAGGAACGCGTCGGCGGGCGCGCCGTCACGGACCTGGGCGGCTAGATGGTTGGATCCGCCTGCCACCAACTCCACGACCACTCCCGATGTCGAGGCCCACTCGTCGGCCAGGTCCGCGGCTACGTCGGTCAACGACGAGGCCACGAATACGGTCAGTGCCGTGTCGCCCGGAGACTCGGTGCACCCCGTGGCGCCCAGCCAGGCCACGACGGCCAACAGGATCGCCCTGGAGGACAGGTGGGTCCACATCGTCAGTTGAGAAGGTGCCTGTGTCCGGTCAGCGGGGGCGTTCGACGACCACGTTGGTGGCCTTGACGGCAGCCACAGCCAGAACGCCGGGCTCCAGGCCCAGCTCGTCGACAGCTTCGGCTGAGAGCAGCGACACCACGCGGTGGGGACCGGCTTGAATCTCCACCTGGGCCATGACCCCATCTCGGACCACCCGTGTCACCAAGCCGGTGAACCGGTTGCGAGCTGACAGTGCCGCGCCGGTGTCGCCGTCGGGCGGAGGTGTCCCCTCGGCTGCCAGATCCTGGGCCAGGCGGGCCAGTTCGGTGCCGGCGATCGTGCGATGGCCCCCGACGGTTCGCCCGGTGGCCAGGCGGCCCGCATCGGCCCAACGACGCACGGTGTCCGGACTCACTCCGAGCAGTTGCGCCGCTTCTCCCATACGAAAGGTGCTCATACCAGAAAAACTAACCAAAAAAATGTTGTTTGCGCTACTCGGAAGCGGTCGTCGGTCGGGGAGTCCGGTGAGCTGGGAGAATCCGAACCTTCGGGGAGGGCAACGGGAGACTGGGCTACCGTCCGGCTGTGAGCATCCCCGTGTCGGTCGTCGACGTTCCTACCAGGTTGGAGGAATACGGCACAGCGGCGTTTCTGGTTACCGTGTCGCCCGACGGCACCCCCAAGGTGGTCCACGTGGCGGTCGTCTGGGAAGCCGGTGCGGCCACCTTCCGATGCGCCCCGGGCAGCGGCACGCTCCGGAACCTCGGTGGTGTCACACGTGCCACAGATGGTCCGGATGCCACGGCTGGCTCAGGGGCTGGTTTGGGCCCGGCGACGCTGATCTTCCCGGGGTCCGACGTCGATACCCATAGTTGGCTGGTCGACACCACCGGTCAGGTGCATCCCGATGACCCGGAGTTGGCTCTGCTGGCCTACGAGTCAGGAGTGTTGCACCGCCCGGCATCCGGCGAGCAGGTGCACTGCTGACACCGGTTAGCGCGAGCTATTCCTGAGCAACCAGATGCCCGGGCTCCACCTCGGTGTGGGTGACCAGGTCGGGTCCTTCTCCCGCGGGCCAGACCGGGCTGGGGATCTCGCCCGTGATGAGCGGTCGTTCGGTCCGCTGCCGGGGATCGGCGATTGGCACGGCACCCAGGAGGCGTTTCGTGTAGGAGTGCCTGGGGTCCCGGAATACCTGTTCGCGTGACCCGAGTTCGACTACCTGGCCCAGGTACATCACGGCCACCCGGTGGGCGATGCGCTCCACGACAGCCAGGTCGTGGCTGATGAACAGATAGGACAGGCCCATCTCCTGTTGGAGTTCCAGCATCAGGTTCATGACCTGGGCCTGAACCGACACGTCAAGGGCTGAGACGGCCTCATCGGCAATGACTAGTTCGGGCTTCAGTGCCAGGGCTCGCGCAATGCACACTCGCTGGCGTTGGCCGCCAGAGAACTGGTGGGGGTAGTTGTTCAGCATTGATTGGTCAAGACCGACCAGCTCGAACAACTGGCGCACCTGGTCTGTCGCCTCCTCCTTAGTGGCGACTTTGTGGACCGTCAGGGGTTCGGCCACAGATGTTCCGACCCGGACTCGGGGATCGAGGCTGGCGAAGGGATCCTGAAAGACGATCTGCAGGGTCTGTCTGTGTTCGCGCATCTCCCGAGGGTTGAGGTCAGTTATGTCAACTCCCTTGAGGAGAATTCGGCCCTGGTCCGCGTCGTGGAGACGGATAATGAGGTTGGCCAGGGTTGATTTTCCGCAACCGCTCTCTCCGACCACGGCGAGGGTTTCACCATGATCGATATGAAGCGATACATCAGTCACTGCGTGCACCCGAGCGTTGTGGTCGGTCGGGAACTGTTTCGAGATGTGCTCCACCTCGATAAGGGGACTCTGGTCCTTACCCTGGCTCGTCATGCCAGGTTTCCTGCCAGGTTGAACGGTCTAGGTCCGTCGTGGCCGGCCATGCTTCCAAGTTTGGGCACCGCGCTGAGTAGGCCTCGGGTGTACGACTCTCTCGGCGAGTGGAAGATCTGTTCTACAGGGCCCTGTTCAACAATCTTTGCCTGGTTCATGACGACGACGCGGTCTGCCACTTCAGCAATCACACCCATGTCGTGGGTGATGAGCATCATCGCTGTGCCCGTCTCGACCTGAAGTTGCTTGATGAGTCCAAGAATCTGAGCCTGGATGGTTACATCGAGGGCCGTTGTGGGTTCGTCGGCGATGAGTAGTCGGGGTCCGCAACACAGGCCGATGGCAATCATTATTCGCTGGCGCATGCCTCCAGACATCTCGTGGGGGTATTGACCGATCCTCTTGTCGGCCTCGGGTATCCGCACCAGGTCAAACATTTCTCGGGCCCGAGCCATGCTTGCCTTCCTGTCTGATCCCTGATGGATCCGCAATGCCTCGGCAATCTGTTCGCCGACTGGGTACACCGGGTTCAGGCTCGTGAGCGGCTCCTGGAAGATCATGGCGATCTGGTTGCCGCGGATGCTCCGCATGGTGGCTTCGTCTTGGCCCAACAGGTCGAGCGTCGAACCGTCGTCCATCTGCAGGTCGACTCGGCCGCCAGTGATTTTCGCCCGAGTACCCATTTCGACCAGCCGCATGATTGAAAGAGCGGTGACCGACTTGCCGGAACCTGACTCGCCGACCACGCCCAGCGTCTCACCGGGTTCGATGGCGAAGTTCGCAGAGTCCACGGCAGTGAAATCGTCGAAGGTGACCGTAAGGTCGGAGACTGAGAGGAGGGGCATCAGCGCCCTCGGAGCTTCGGGTTAAAGGCGTCTTGTAGGCCGTCGCCGACGAGGCTGATGCTGAGTCCGGTGATCACGATTGCGATGCCCGGGAAGAAGACCATCCACCATGCGGTCAGTGCGTAGCCCCGATTCTTGCCCAACATCGACCCCCAACTAATCGTGTTGACGTCCACCATGCCGAGGAAGGCCAGTCCGGAGTGGAAGAGGATGGCAATGACCACCGTCAAGGTGGCTGACACCAGTAGAGGAGGCATGGCATTGGGCAGGATCGTGCGGAACATGATCCGTAGGTCGCTGCACCCGATGGCACGGGCAGCCTTCACATACTCCAGTTCTCTCAACTTGAGGAACTCGGCACGCGCAAGGCGGGCTGCTAGCGGCCACAGTGTTAGGCCAATGGCAAGGGTCTCGTTTCGAGTCCCGGGGCCAAGCAGGAAGATGACGACCATCGAGAAGAGGAGCCCCGGCATTACCTGAAAGATTTCGGTGAATCGCATGAGTAGGGAGTCGATCCACCCGCCGAAGTATCCGGCCAGGCTTCCGACCAAGATGCCGATGGTCATAGTCATGGCGGCGGCTACCGCAGCAACCACCAGAGTTGCCCGGCCTCCTCCGATGATTCCGGCCAGAATGTCCCGGCCCAGATAGTCGGTTCCCAGTGGCGGGGCTAGGTCGCTGCCGGGGCCAAGGAACGGTCTGGCAACCATCTTGTTTGCGCTTGTCCCGTAGAGGCCGGGGCCGAAGATGGTTATCAGGACGATTAGGGAGAATACGACCAGGCCCACGGCTGCTGCCTTGTTCCGAAGGAACATACGCAAGGCTCCCCGGCCGCCAGCTTCGACTTGTTCGATGGCTACGCCGAAGTCGGTCATCGGGACCCTCCGACGCGTATTCGGGGATCGATGAGCCGGTAGACAAGATCTGTGAGCAGGTTGGCCACGATGACCATGGCCGAAGAGAAGATCATGATGCCGAGCAGCGTCGGAGTGTCACGCCGGAAGATTGAGTCGACTGCCAGTCTTCCGATTCCAGGCCAGGCGAATACGACCTCGACGAGTAGGGCGCCGGACAATAGGTTTCCGACCTGGAGTCCGGCGGCGGTTACTACGGGAATGATGGCGTTCCGAAGGGCGTGTTTGTAAACAACGACTCGCTCACGGGCGCCCTTCGCCCGGGCGGTGCGGATGTAGTCGGACTCCAGTACCTCGAGCATCGAAGCTCGAGCCAGCCGGGAGTAAATCGCTAGATAGATAATCCCGAGACTGAGCGCCGGGAGGATGAGGTGCTGAAGAAGGTCGATGGTTTCGCCGACCCAGTTGCCGTCGTAGCGGACATCTTCGATACCACCTACGGGGAGCAGGCTCCACTTTGCGGCAAAGAGGACGATAAACATGATGGCCGAGTAGAAGACTGGTGTGGAAAACCCAACCAGGCTCGTCACTGTTGCGGCCGAAGACATCGGGCTTTCGGGCCGTCGGGCGGTGTAGACGCCGATGGCCACACCCAGCCCCACTGCGAAGAGAAGTGAAGTGCCGGCCAGCAGCACCGTAGCGAAGAGTCGCTCGACGATCAGGCGGAGGACCGGCTCGTTGAAGTAGATGGAATCGCCCAGGTCAAGTTGGGCGACGTTACCGACGTAGGTCCCCAACTGGACGAGAAGCGGTTGGTCTAGTCCGTATTCGGCCCGGACCTGGGCGAGAAACTCGGCGTCACCGACGCCTTGGTCACCGGCGAGGTAGAGGGCGGCGTCACCCGGGGCGATCTGGATCAGAAAGAACACGACGACCACGACTGCCAGTAGCAGCCCAATCGCTTGTCCTATTCTGCTCCCGATTCCCCGGGCGAGCGCCGTCACCTCTCGTCTCTATTGGTTTATGTCTCAGCTATAAGCCGATGCCTACTTGTCGATCCAGACGTTTTCCATGCCGGAGAGCGAGCCCCACGTCCCAAGCGGCATGTTCATGACGTAGGTCTGGTGAGCTCCGTAGATCGGCAGCGCGTTGATGCCGTAGAACGGCAACTCCACTGCGGTGATCTCCTGGAACTCGTCGTAGAGCGCCTTCCGGGCGTCGAAGTCCGTTTCGGCTGCTGCTGCGTAGAGAAGCTCGTCGACCTTCTCATTGCAGTAAGCCGAGTTGTTGACGAACACGCCTGGCTTGATGTTGGCGCAGACGTAGGCCCGCTGGACACCGATAACCGGGTCGCCCCAGTTGAAGTAGGCGTTCATCGTCATCTGCCAGGCATCTGGACCGCCGAAGAACATGCCGGCCCACGACGGAAGGTCGGCACTCTGGACGACCTCTACATCGACGCCTACCTCTGCGAGTGCCAGAGCGATGTACTCGGCCACGTAGAGCTGCTGTTCGTTCGGACCTGGGATGTAGTGGATCCTCAACTCCAGACCGTCGGCGTAGCCGGCTTCGGCAAGCAGTGAGCGAGCCTTGTCCAGGTCTACGTCGTAGCGCTCTACGTTCGGGTTGTAGAACGGGCTTGACGGGTGGATGCCACCCAGCAACTCCGAGGTCTGGCCCTGGTGCAGGTTGTTGATGATGAAATCCCGATCGATGGTGTAGGCGATCGCCTGCCTCACCCGCAGATCGCTAATGACGTCGTTTGCCATGTTGAACTGGAGATGGTTCAGCGAACCAACGCCGCTCAACTCGTCAGGATTAGCGACCAAGTTTGAGTTGTTGGCCACCTTGTCTGCGTTAGTCACGCTGGCATAGCCACCTGTGTCGAACTCCCCGGACTCAAGACCCAGCATCATCGTGTCCTCGTTGGGAGTGATGACGTAGATGATGCTGTCGAGGTAGGGGCGACCGGGGATGAAGAAGTCCTCGTAGGCGTCCATCACGATCTTTTCGGTGTTGTTCCACTCGGTAAGACGGAACGGACCGGAACCGACCGCGATCAAGTCACCCTCCAGGGCGGCCGTGTTGTTTGGATGCCCCTTCATCTCGTTGATCGCCGTGCCGTCATCCATGATGTGCTTCGGCATGATCGGCATCAGTACGTCTGACATGGCGATCCACAGCGCGGGGTGCGGGTTATCCAGGTGGAGCACCACCGTGAGGTCGTCCGGCGTGTCAATTGAGTTGACTGGGGCCCACATCCCGGTGAACGGGTGGTTGTTCTTGACCACTTCGATCGAGAACTTCACGTCCGCTGACGTGATCGGCATCCCGTCGTGGAAGGTCGCTCCGTCCACAAGGTTCAGGGTGACGGTCATCTGATCATCCGATACATCCCAAGACTCAGCCAGGTACGGCTGGGGATGCCAGTTGGCGTCGAGGTGGACCAGTGAGGCGAAGACTTTCGAACTCACGTTGCCAATACCGACTCCGGATGCCACTCCGTGGTTGATGCCCGCCCCAACCTGGGACGTAGCCATCACCAGCGTGCCACCGCGCACTGGGATTACTGGAGCAACCAGATCGCCCGAACCCTGGCTCGAACCAGCTGGGGCGTACTCGTAGACGACGTTGGCGTTGGACGCAGCAATGTCACCGGAGTCGGCGTGGCCGATCACGGTGATCTTCTGGGAACCACAGTCGCCAAAGGCGTCACAGGTGATCAGGCCAATGATGCCCGAG
>JASLKK010000018.1 GCA_030747595.1 Acidimicrobiales bacterium
GACCGGAACCCCTCCTACACGCACCTGAACGGCATTGGCATCAACCCGGGCGACGGCGCCCTCTACGGACTGATGCAGGTGCAAGGGTTCGGGTATCTGGTGCGTTTCGACGCCGCCGGGAACGTCGCGTTCGTGGCCCGGGTGCCGGCAATGAGCAACGCCGGCGACGTCGACGACCAAGGAACCTTCGTGTGGCCGCGGGGCAACAGCTTCTACACGTTGAGTGGGATCGCCGACATGGACGGGTTCGCCGACCCCGGCGACGCCGCCAACAAGTCACAGATCACCCCAGTGGTCACCGGAACGGGCGGCGTCGCCGACGTGGCCGCCCTCCGAGTTGACCTCGGCGACGGTGAACGCCCCTACGCCATGGGGGTCAACACCCGGGACCACAAACTGCGGATCTGGGCCTACGACGACACGCCCCAGGCGTGGACCATCAACCTGTTCGAAAACGGGTCACCGGCCCAGCTCACCAACGGTGGGTTCGGCGCCGCGTGGAGCCACGAAGACCGCTTCTACTTCGCGTCGAACAGTGGCGCCGGCGTCTACGAAGTCCTCATCGACACCATCGACCTCAACGCCAAAACCGCCGACATCCGCCGGGTCGCCAACTCACAAGCCACCGCGATCAACGATGGCACCACGTGCGTAGGAATCGACTTCGTCGAACCGCCACCAACAACCACTACGACCACCACGCCGACAACCACTACGACCACCACACCGACAACCACCACCACAACCGAAGGCCCAGACACCACTACGACCACCACGCCGACAACCACTACGACCACCACGCCGACAACCACCACCACCACCGAAGGCCCAGACACCACCGAACCGCCAGCGACCGCCACCACAACCACCGAACCGCCAGCGACCGCCACCACAACCACCGAACCGCCAGCGACCGCCACCACAACCACCGCCACAGGTGGCACAACATCGACTACTTCGACCTCTGAACCACCGGGAACGAGTGATGCCGATGGTGACGGCCTGTCAGAGATCGTCGAACAATCCCTGGGAACCGACCCCAACAACCCCGACACCGACGGCGACGGGTTCACCGACAGTGAAGAAGTCAACCAACTCCGCTCCGATCCGCTCGACGCCAACGACCCGGGCGACGGAACAGTGCGCCAAGCCCTCACCCAATCTAAAGAAACCAGCAACGACGACGGTTCGTTCCCCTTAGGCGGACTGATCGCCGCCCTAGCCGGGTTAGCGGTGGCCGCCGGGCTGGCGTTGACCGCGGCCGGTCAGGCCCTGTGGGGGCGGATCACCCAGTTCTTCGCCGGATCGATACTCGGCGCGCTCATCCTGGGTCGTAAACGCGACCGGTGCCGGCACTGCAACAAGCCCCTCACCGACCAAGAAGGCATCCTCGTCGACAAAGACGACAGCTACGAATGCTCAGACAACCCCGACGGCGACCACCACCAACTCAAACGACGCAAGTAGGCGGGGTTATTTCTGTCGGGCTGGGGAGATTTGAACTCCCGACCTTCGGTCCCCCAGACCGACGCGCTAACCAAGCTGCGCCACAGCCCGCGGCGGTGGGTCACTCTACCGGCGGCGTTCACCGGTCAATCCCGCCGAACCCGGTCAGGTGACCAGTAACCAGAAGCCCTGGACAAAACGCCAACCGAGGTAGACCACGGCCGCTCCGGCGAACACCCAGAAGTGCCAAGGCACCTTCTGCGAGCGGGCCGGTGCTCCATCGGCGTCGGTCACCCGCCCCCCGCATGAAGGGCACGTACCAACCACCGACACCGAGTTCGGGCTCAGAAACCGAGCACAGGGATCACACCACGGCACGCGGCACGCCTCCCATCAAGCCCACCCGGCAACAGACAGACCGGATCAGTCCTTACGGATCGCCAGGATGGCCAAATCGTCCTGAACCATGCCGGCGCTAAAATCGTTGGCAGCATCCAACAGCTGCTTGCAAAGCACACCCGGAGCGATCCCTGGGTTGCGCCGCACCATGTCGCCGATGCGTTCCTCGCCGAACAGTTCGTCACCACTACGAGCCTCCGCTAGACCATCGGTGTACATGACGGCCATGTCGTCACGAGCCAGCGGAATCTCCCGGCTGAAGTAGGACGCGTCCGACGTCAACATCAACAGTGGACCAGTGGAACGAAGCGGCCGCACCTCACGGCCGTGCCAGAGAAACGTCGCCGGGTGCCCCGCCGAGGCGTAGCGAAGCGTGTCGGCCTCAGTATCGAACACCAAGACGACGAGTGAAATGAACTCCTCGGATCGTTCCTGCGACGACATCTGCCGGTTCAGCTCCTCAAGGGCCTGTGCCGGATCCCGGAACTGCCGCAGGAAGGTCCGCAACAGGTACTTGGCCTGGAAAGCGGTGATAGACGCCTCGATGCCATGTCCGGCCACGTCGCCCACCACCGCAGCGAGACGAGTGTCCGACATCTGGAACACGTCGAAGAAGTCGCCGGCCATGAGACCGGTACCCGCCTGGTAGACCCGACCGACCTCGAATCCCGTGAAGTTCGGAAGTTCTTCGGGGGCGAGACGACCAGCCCACGCCTTGGGAGCCAGATCCTCCTGCTCGAGAGCCTCCTGGGCCCGACGTTCAATGTCGATGCTCTGGCGGGCCATTCGGGCCTCACGAACGGCATGACGAGCCCATGCAGTGGACACCAGTGCCGGGATGGCCACCATGGAGAACACCATGGCACCAGCCGTACCCTCTGCGAAGGCGTTGACCAGCGAGGCCAGGGCCAACAGGCCATACAGGGACGCTGCGTGGAGCTCCTTGCGGAACGTCGACCAAGCCAGTGTGTAGGCGTCGGGGGCCACCTCAGGGTCGATCCGTCCGACCAGGCGATGGCGATGGCGGGCCGAACGCGCCCAACCGAGGGCTGCAGCCAGACAGATGATGCCAAGGACGACGAGGACCGGCTCTCGCATAGAAATCAAGCGTAGTCCAGGGTCTCCGAATTCGGGGTCGGCCCGGGACGGGCCTATCCGGAGCGGCCTATTCCGAGCGGCGACGCACCCGGAGCTTGATGGGCGTGGACCCCAGATCCAGATCCTCGCGGAGCTTCCGTTCCAGGTACCGGAGCCAGGTCCGCGGCACCTCCCGGTTGGCAAACAACGTGAAGGTCGGTGGATCGGTCGCGCCCTGCGTCGCGTACAGCACCCGAACCCCGGCCGGTGCCGGATGGGCTGCCTGGGCAGCCCGGACCACGTCGTTGACCCGGCGGGTCGGAATTCTGGTCCGGTAGTCGGCAATGGTCTCTTCGAGCGCCGGCCACAGCCGCTGGACGTTCTTGCCCGACAGGGCGCTGATCCGTAGCACGGGTGCCTCGCCCACGAAGTGGAGCTTGTCTCCCACCTGGATCATCGCGTCCTCACGCTGCTCGGCATCGCAGAGATCCCACTTGTTGAGGAGCACCACGATCGGACAGCCCGCGGCATCCACACGCTCGGCCAAGCGCTGGTCCTGGTGAGTCACCCCGAGGGTGGCGTCGATGACCAGCAGGGCCACATCTGCGGTGTCGACCGCCTTGAGGGCCCGCACCAGTGAGTAATACTCCGTCTGCTCGTCGATCCGTGCCTTGCGTCGCATCCCCGCGGTATCGATAAATCGCACCGGCCCGGTGGCTGTCTCCACCACAGTGTCCACGGTGTCTCGTGTCGTACCGGGGCGGTCGTGGATCACGGCCCGGTCCTCGCCTGTCAACCGGTTGAACAGCGTCGACTTCCCCACGTTGGGACGGCCTACGAGGGTTACCCCCACGATGCGTTCGCCGGGCTCCTCCTCGGCCACCTCGTCGGGCTCGTCGTCAGGCAGAGCGGCCACCAGACGGTCCAGAAGATCGCCGGCACCGCGCCCGTGAAGGGCACTCACCGGGATCGGTTCGCCCAAGCCCAGCGACATGAGTTCCCAGATGGCGGCCTCGTGGACCCGGTCGTCGACCTTGTTGGCCACCAGCAAGACCGGAGCCGTAGAACTCCGCAGCAGCGTGGCCACCCGGGCATCATCTTCGGTCACGCCCACCGTGGCATCCACCACGAACAGCACCGCATCGGCATCGGCGATGGCCCGTTCGCTCTGGCGGCTGACCTTCTCGTCGAGGGAATCCCCATCGGCTATCCAACCGCCGGTGTCCACGAGGGTGAACTCCCGTCCCTGCCAGGACGCCTCAACCTCCTTGCGATCCCGGGTCACCCCCGGGCGTTCCTCGACGATTGCCTCACGGCGACCAAGGATCCGATTCATCAGGGTGGACTTGCCCACGTTGGGGCGTCCCACGATGGCCACCGTGGAACTCATGCCATTTCTCCTACCGGAACACGATTCTGACCTGGGGCCGACAAGCCGAGCGCAGACCGCAACGACCGTCCGTCAGCGGGCACCACCTCGACCGGATACGGCAGGTCCTCTGGGGTGGTGCCGTCGAGAAAGCGCCCGTTGCTGAGGCACACGTCGGGAAGCAGGTACCGGTGACCAGCCGGTTCGTCAACCAGCACCCGTGCGACGTCCTCGCCGACCATCAGTCCGGTCACCCCGACGTTTCCGCCGAAGAACCGGTTTTCCACGGCCAGCACACGAACATCGTCCAGCCCCATGCCGGCCAGCAACGGCTCGAGCACCGCCGCGCCCAGGACCCCGGTAAGGACCCCCACCGGAGCGTCTCGACGAGGACGCACCACCGGCAACCCGAGGGACACGCCATCGGTGCCACCGGCTTCGACCTCGTCATTGGTTGCGCAGATCCGGGGTGCCCGATATCCGAGAGCCGGCGCGCCCTCCATGGACCGGAAGAAGCCCGACGCCCGCTCGTCTGAGCCCGTCTCCGGTGACTCCTCCCCATCAATCCCAGAGTCGGTGGCATGGAACTCGAACTCGAACGCCCGGGCCATGCCGACACCGTCTTCGGTCATCTCGACGTCCTCGTAAGCCTCGGCGGGCGGAAACGGGCGCCCGGCCAGCAGGTGGTACTCGTCGGCCGCGTGCACAAGCCGTCGCCCCAGCGTGGCCAGGAATCGTTCCTGCCATGCCTCCACGATCTCCACCACCGCCACGGCCTCGGCCACCGTGTGAGCCCGCATCCGAGGTTCGTCGTTGTGGCGACTCACTCCTAGGGGCACCACGCAGAGGCTGGCCAGCTCAGAGAACTGATCTGCTACACCAACCAGCGAATCCTCCAACCAGGCGTCGTCGTTCAATCCCGGGCACACCACTATCTGGCCGTGCACCTCCACCCCGTGGTCCAGCAGGGCCCGCAACCAACGCAGGCTCGTCGCCCCCCGCCGGTTCCGGAGCATCTCAGTCCGCTTGCCCGGATTGGTGGCGTGGATGCTGACATATAACGGTCCGAGACCCTCCGACAGCACCCGCTCGAGATCAGCCTCTGTGAAGCGGGTCAGGGTCGTGAAGTTCCCGTAGAGAAACGACAGTCGGTAGTCGTCGTCCTTCACGTAGAGGCTGCGGCGTAGACCGGGCGGCAGCTGGTAGATGAAGCAGAACTCACAGTGGTTGTCACATGTCCTGACCCGGTCAAACAGTGCACTGTCCACCTCGACGCCCAACGGGGACCCGTCAGGCTTGACAACCACCACGTCCCGCTGCAGGCCGCCGGTGTCCAGCGTGAGGACCACCGACGGTTCGTCGACGAGTAGCTGGTACTCGATGACGTCACGCGGAACGCGGTCGTTGATGGTCAGGAGTCGATCGCCGGGCTGGACGCCGGCCCGGTCAGCGGGCGAATCGGCAGTGACGGCGACGACCACGGGAGCCGACATGGGAGCAAGGCTACCCAGCAACAACCCGGCCACCGGTAGGGTCGCCGGCGTGACTCCTGCCGCTGAGACACCCGGTGTCGACCATCAGGTGGAGCGGGTGCTGCTGGCCGAGCCGCGAGGCTTCTGCGCCGGCGTGGAGATGGCCATCAAGGCGCTGACCTGGATGGTCCGGGCCTTCGACGAATCCGTCTACTGCTACCACGAGATCGTCCACAACAAGCTGGTGGTGGAACGCTTCGAAGCCCTCGGCGTTGTGTTCGTCGACGACATCGACGACGTTCCCGCCGGTGCGCCAGTGATGTTGTCAGCCCACGGTTCGGCTCCTGAGGTCGTCCGCCGGGCCCAGGAGGTTGGTGGCTACACCGTTGACGCCGTCTGCCCATTGGTCACCAAGGTCCACCACGAGGTGAAGGTCCGGGCCCGAAAGGGCTTCCACATCGTGTATGTAGGTCACGCCGGCCACGAGGAGGCCGAGGGCACCATCGCGGTGGCTCCCGAAGCCATCCACCGTGTTGAGCACCCCGACGAGGTACAGGCGCTCCCCGACCTGGGCGACGATGTGGCCATCCTCGCCCAGACCACCCTCAGCCATCGGGACTGGGGCGGTGTGGTCGATGCCGCGACCGATCGCTGGCCGGACCTCTGGTCACCGGGCCGCAGCGACCTCTGCTTCGCCACCACCAATCGCCAGGGCGCCCTCCTCGAGCTCGTGGACCGGTGCGACGCCGTCGTGGTGATCGGCTCAACCAACAGCTCCAACACCCGTGCGCTCGTCCAACTGGCCACCGAGGCCGGCTGTCCCCGCGTGGTGTGGATCAATCGGGCCGAGGAGCTTCCCGATGACCTCTCCGGCACTGTCGGGGTGACCGCCGGGGCATCAGCGCCTGAAGAGGTAGTCGACGAAGTGATCCGTTCGTTGGCCCCGACCAGCGGCGTCGAGACGGTACGCCATACCGACGAGGACGAATACTTCCCCCCACCCCGCAACCTGCGGGACCTCCTCCATGCGGTACGGGGGTTCGCCGCCGTGGGCTTCTCCGCACCGGCGCCGACTGTTCACCTCGACGACCGGGTGATCGATGCGTCGGACGCGTTGGCCGCTCTGGATCGGCTCCGACCGGTCAGCTGACGGGCTCTTCCGATCCAGGGCCCTCCGAGACGGGCCCCCCGGGCGGATCGGGGTCGGGGAGCGCCGGGCGACCAGCCAGACGCTGGGCCTCGTCGAAGCAGGCCTGCATCCCGACTCGTAGTTCCTCCGTCAGATCGGCCACCGCACGTCGTGGCACCCGACCTTCGACGACCGGTGGACGGATCGGCTCTCCAACCACCATCACCACTCTGACCGGTCGGACCATCGGCGACCCACCCGGCATGGCGTAGTCGGTGCCGGCGATTCCCATGGGCACGAGGGGCACCCCAGCCCGGACGGCCACGAAGGCCGGTCCGGCGCGCATGAGGTCGGCCCTCACCACCGGGCCGTGCTGGCGCGTCCCCTCGGGGAACATCACCATGGGTTCACCTCGCTCGAGGACTTCCTGACACGCACGCAGAGCGGCCCGGTCCGCTGTGCCCCGCTCGACCGGGAAGCCCCCGACAATGGTCAGGAAACGGCCGGCGAACCGGTTCCGCCACAACGACTCCTTGCCTAGGAATCGCTGTCGCCGGGCCGTCACCATCCCGCCGACCGGCGTATCGAGGTACGACCGGTGGACCGGAGTGAGGATGTACGCCTCCTCGGATGGCAGGTTCGCCTTACCAACCACCCGGAACCGGAACCAGACCTTGCACAGCAACCAGAGAGCTGACCAGCAGACCCGGTAGGCCACGCCGTCAACCAACGACATCTTCCGGCCGAGGTCGGAGTTCCCCGTCTCACCGGTCGGATTTTCCGTCGGGTCTCCTGACTGGTCGGTCACCGGAGCATCTCGACGATGGCGTCCACAGCGCCGTCCACCGTCAGTTCCGAGGTGTCCAGGACCCGGGCTCCGTCGGCGGTAACCAGCGGACTGGCATCCCGGCTGGAATCCGCTTCGTCGCGGCGCCGGATATCGGCTGCCACCGAGTCGACATTGACGCCCGGGTCCTCAGCAGCGCGGCGGCGAGCCCGAACCTCCGGCGAGGCGGTCAGGTACACCTTCAACTCGGCGTCCGGAAACACCACCGAACCGATGTCACGCCCCTCCATTACCCCTCCGCCCCGTTCGAGCACCCAGGCCCGTTGGCGGGCCACCATCTCAAGACGAACCTCGGGATTGGCGGCCACGGCACTCACCGCTCCGGTCACCTCCGGGCCCCGAATCGCCGTCGACGCATCCTCACCGTCGACCGTGCAGTGGGACCGGGTCACAGCGAGTGTCACGTTCCGGGCCACGTCGGCCACCTGACCGGCATCGGTCGGGTCGATCCCTGCTCGGAGCACGGCGTGGGCCACACCTCGGTACATGGCCCCGGTGTCCAGGTAATGGAGGCCGAGCCGATCTGCCACGGCTCGGGCCACGGTGGACTTCCCGGACCCCGCCGGACCGTCGATGGCGATCACCCGAGGTACCCCGGACCCGGCCACCGGTTCAGGCCCCGATCCCGCCGGCCAACAGGGCGACCCGGTGGTCGGAGAACGTCGGATAACTGGTGGCCACGGCGCCCCAGCCGTCAATGGTGGTCGACCCATCAGCCACCAGGGCGGCCACCGCACACGCCATGGCGATCCGGTGGTCATTATGGGCGTCCACCGAAGTGCCTCGTAGCTGGCCACCAGCTCGCCCACGAACCATCAGGCGGTCACCCTCAGCCCGGACATCAACACCCATCCGGCCCAACTCGGATTCGATGGTGGCCAGACGGTCGCTCTCTTTGACCCGTAGCTCGCCTACCCCCTCGAACACTGTCTCGCCGTCGGCGCACGCCGCCGCCACAGCCAGCACCGGAACCTCGTCGACCAGTCCGGGCACCTCATCAGCCCGCACCGTTGTAGCCGAGAGCACGCCACCCGATGGAGCACGCACCGTCAGGTCGCTGGTCACCGGATCATGGAACAGATCAGCACCCATACGGGCCAGCACCGCCGCGAAGCCCGACCGAGCCGGACCGGCGTATACGTTCTCGATGACCACCTCGGACCCAGGGAGGATCGACGCCCCGACGGCCCAGAAGGCGGCCTGAGAGGGATCGCCGGCCACATCATGGACGAAGGGGGTCGGCCGACCCGGTAACACGGTGACCCGGTCAAGCCCATTGTCGTGGGTCCGCTCGACGTCGATGCCCGTCGCCGCCATGAGCTCCTCGGTGTGGGCACGACTTGGTTGATCCTCGATCACAGTGGTCGGCCCATCGGCGGACAGGCCGGCGAACAGTACGCATCCCTTCACCTGGGCGCTGGCCATCGGCAACCGGTACTCAATGCCCCTCAGGCCTCCCCCGTCAATGACCAACGGTGCGAGAGCACACCCGTCCCCACTCCCGGTCACCGACGCCCCCATGGCCCGCAACGGCTCCAGCACCCGGTCCATGGGTCGCCGTCGGATCGACGCATCGCCATCCAGCGTCGACGCAAACCCCAACCCGGCCAGCATTCCGGCCAACAGGCGCATGCCTGTCCCGGAGTTGCCCACGTCAAGGTCGCTCTGAGCGGGACCGAGCCTGCCGCCACCGATACGAAGGACCTGACGTCCGTCCGGATCCTCCTCGGCGTCGACCCGGGCGCCGAGGGCTTCGACAATGGCCCGTGTACAGGCAACGTCACCGCCGTCACTGAGGCCATGGATGGTCGACTCCCCATCGGCCAGGGCTGCCAACATCAGCACCCGGTGGGAGATGGACTTGTCGCCCGGCACCCGGGTTCGCCCCCGGAGCGGGCCTCCGGGCTCCATGATCATTGGACCTCCCACCATGGTGGCGCCGCCACCCGTAGGGGCATTCATGCCAGGGGGGCCGTAGTTGGTCGGTACCCCTTGGCCATCAGGCCACCGCACAACCGTTCAGACTGGGTTGCCTCAACGATCAGGAGGACCACGCCACGGTCGCCCTCGGCCGAGTGGGCGATCTCAAGGTCGTAGATGTTCACGTCGAGGTCGGTGGCCAACAACGTGAGCGACGCCAGCTCTCCCGGCTGGTCGAGCACCGGTACACGGACCTCCACCAGTTCGGACGGACGGGGTGCCCCGGTCGGGAGGCTGATTCGGGCCGTGCGGGCGGTCTCCAGCCGTTGCAGCAGGCCGGGACGATCACCGTCAACCACCTCGTTACGAACGGCTTCCAGTCCGGCGATCAGGTCCGACAGCACCTCGTCGATGGCCGTGGCGTTCTCACTGCAGATATCGGGCCAGATGCCCGGATGCCCGGCGGCCACGCGGGTCATGTCCCGAAATCCCCCAGCGGCCAGACGCAGCACGGCGGCGTGCTCAGTCGATCTAGCCGAGGCGATGCCCATCAACGCGGCGGCCGTGAGGTGGGGCACGTGGGACACGATGGCCACCAGCGAGTCGTGCCGATCGGGCGGCAGGGTGATGATCTCGGCGCCTAACGACGCGACCACGGACCGGACCCGTGCCAGGGCGTCTCCGTTGGTCGCCGCGGTCGGGGTCAGCACCCAGGTGGCATTCACGAACATCTCGGGGTCGGCGCCGTCGACGCCCTCCTGCTCGGAGCCAGCCATCGGGTGGCCGCCGATGTAGCGAGCGTCGGCTACCGCGTCGACTACAGGTGCCTTCACGCTGCCCACGTCGGTCACCAGACCGGTGGGAGCGACGGCGAGGGCCTCGGTCACCGCGGTGGCCAGCTGACCGACAGGGGTGGCCACGAAGGTCACCTCAGCGTCGACGTCCCAGCCGACCCGATCCAACGCACCCATGTCCACAGCGGCGGCCAATGTCGCCTCGTCGAGGTCCACGCCCGAGACGTGCCACCCCCGGGCCCGTAGGGCCATGCCGATCGATCCCCCGATGAGGCCGATACCCACGACCGTGGCACGACCGGACGTACCAGTTGCAGGATCGGGAGCCGCCATGGACGCCGATGCTACCGGGGCCGATGTCAGCCCTCGGAGAGGATTCAGTTCTGCGGTGACACCTCAGGATCGGTCGCCACCGCCACCCCGAGGGCCCGGATCTCGTCGCCCGTCAACGGCCGCCATGCCCCCGGCGCCAATGACCGGTCGGCAATCGGACCAATACGGGTCCGGACGAGCCGGAGCACCGGATGTCCAACCGCTTCGCACATCCGTCGCACCTGACGGTTGCGGCCCTCGTGAATGGTGAGCCTCACCAGCGACGCATCGAGCAACGCGGCTCGGGCCGGAGCAGTCAGCCCATCTTCCAGGTCGATTCCCTCACGCAGACGACGGAGCACGGCTCTCGTCGGTACGCCCTGAACCTCGACTACATACTCCTTTTCCACGCCGTACGACGGGTGTGTGAGCCGATGTGTGAGCTCACCGTCATTGGTCAGGAGGAGAAGCCCCTCGGTATCGGCGTCGAGGCGCCCGACCGGAAACACCCGGGGTTCGTCGGGCACCAGCCCGACGACGGTGGGTCGCCCCTGCGGGTCATCAGCCGTGGTCACCACCCCGGCGGGCTTGTTCAGGAGGTAGTGGACGAGACCGGGGCGGACACCAATCGGTGCGCCGTCTACCTCGATGAGGGCTGTCTCCGGGTCGACCCGACGTCCCAGGGTCGCCACCACACCATCCACGGTGATCCTCCCGGCGGCGATGAGGTCCTCGCACGTCCGGCGGCTACCTACGCCGACACGGGCCAGCACCTTCTGGAGACGCTCGCCCTCATGTCGGTCACTCCCGTCCTCGCCAGAGGTCGGAGCAGAGGCCGACCCGGCCACCGTTCAGCCCTCCGGCGGCGCCGACGCGGACCCATCAGAAGGGCCCCCATCGAGTGAAGGCTGGGGGGTCTCCAACGCTGGATCGGAACGCAGTCCACGTTCGAGCGCTTCGACCACCTCGGGACCGGGGACGAACTCCCCCAGGGGCGGCAGGTCGTCGACAGTATCGATGCCCATCCTCTCCAGGAACTCTCTGGTGGTGCCGAACAGCACGGCGTTTCCAGGACCCGGGTCCCGTGAGATCTCATCGATGTAGCCCCGTTGCTGGAGTGTCCGCATCACGCCGTCGACGTCCACACCACGGATGGCCGAAACCTGGGCCCGCGACACCGGCTGCTTGTAGGCGACAATGGCCATCGTCTCGAGGGCGGCCGCCGTCAGCCGACTGTTCTGGCCCTCCAGGACAAACCGCTCCACCCACGGCGCCTGATCCGGGTGGCTCTGGAACCGGTAACCGCCACCCACCCGGGACACGACAAATCCCCGCCCCTCGGCTTCGAATTCCTCGGCCAACGCCTCGCATTCAGCTTCGACGATCCTGGTCGAGACCTCCAGCAGCTGGGCCAGCAGGTTGGCCGGCACCGGATCGGTGGCCACCATCAGGATCGCCTCGATGGCGCGCCGCACCTCCTCGGAACGTTCCTCGGAGAGCTGTGGCTCGGGTTTCGACATTGTCGCCCTCAGCCCTCGTAGGCGTCGATCAGGTCCACGTCGGATGGGTCGGCACCGGGACGCCAACCCACGTGGATGTCACCGAACGTCCCCAGTTGATCGATCTCGACCACGCCCTGCTTGTAGAGCTCCAGCACGGCGAGGAACCGCACCACAATTTCGATGCGGTCCACCAGGCCACGGGTGAGATCTCGGAAGGTCACCGATCCCGACCGGGGGATCTCTGAGACCAGTTCGACCACCGCATCGGCCACGCTGATCCTGATGGGAGCAATGTGCTCGGTTTCAACGTGCACCGAAGGACGGGGCGCCATGGCCCGCAGAAAGGCATCGCGAAGGTCGTCTGCGGTGACCCCCTCGAGCAGATCGGGGGCCATCCCGAGGAATCGTTCCTCGAGACCGGACCGGCGGGGCCACGACTTGGACGCGTCAGCGGCAAGGCGCCGGAGGACGACCGCTGCATCCTTGAACGTCTTGCACTCCAGCAGGCGGGCCAGCAGGAGGTCACGCTCCTCCCAGAGGCCGAACTCGTCGTCCAGATCCGTCCTGTTTTGACCGGGGAGCAAACGTCGGGTCTTGAGCTCTACCAGGATCGAGGCGATCAGTAGAAACTCGGTGGCCACCTCGAGGTCTAGATCCCCGAGGCGCTCCATCTCGGCCAGGAATCCGTCAACGATGGACGACAGCGAGACCTCGTAGAGCTCAACCTCCTCCTTCAGGATGAGGTTGAGCAGGAGGTCGAAGGGCCCCTCGTACACCGGGGTCGTGACGGTCACGCTCACTGGCGCGACCCTACGGAGTCACACGGTCGGCGCGGTGCATGGCCCCCCGTCGCGAGACCCACTCCGATGTACCCTGACCGGCCATGGCACGCGTCTTCTCGGGTATCAAGCCCACCGGATCTGTTCACCTCGGCAACCTGCTGGGGGCGCTCAAGAACTGGGTCGCCATGCAGGACGAGCATCAGGCCGTCTACTGCGTGGTCGACCTGCACGCCCTCACCGTGCCGCACGACCCCGAGGAGCTCCGACGAGCCACCCTCTCGCTGGCCCAGATGCTGATCGCCGTCGGCATCGATCCCGAACGCAGCACACTTTTCGTCCAGGGCCACCTCACCGAACACGCCGAGTGCGCCTGGGTGATGGAGTGCACTGCGGCGTTCGGCGAGCTTCGTCGCATGACCCAGTTCAAGGACAAGTCCGATGGTTCTGATTTCGTTTCCGGCGGGTTGTTCACCTACCCGGCACTCCAGGCCGCCGACATCTTGTTGTACGACACCGACCAGGTCCCGGTGGGCGAGGACCAGCGACAGCACATCGAACTGGCCCGCGACATCGCTGTGCGATTCAACGGCCGGTACGGCGAGACGTTCGTGGTGCCCGAGGCGGTGATTCCGCCGGCGGCCGCTCGGGTCATGGACCTCCAGCATCCCGAGAACAAGATGTCCAAGTCCGACGACGGCGAGCAGGGCACGATCCTTCTTCTCGATGACCCGGCGGCCATCGAGAAGAAGTTCAAGCGGGCAGTAACCGACAGCGAGACCGAGGTCCGCTTCGATCCGGCGTCCAAGCCCGGCGTCTCGAACCTGTTGTCCATCCTCGGCGCGGCCACCGGGCAGACGCCCGCAGCGGCCGCCGAGAGCATCGAGCGTTACGGCGACCTGAAGGCGGCCACCGCCGACGCGGTGATCACCCTTCTGCGACCCGTGCAGGATCACTACCGGGAACTGGTCGCCGACCCAGCCGAGACCAGCCGGCTGCTCGCTCTGGGTGCGGACAAGGCCCGGTCCGTAGCCTCGGCCACTTTGGACCGGGTGCGAACCAACCTCGGCCTGCTGGCACGCTGATCCAACTACCGGGGCCGCCCTTGAGGCGCTCCATTGATCAGTCGTCGTCGGCTGCGTGCAATACCCGGGCGATCACCGGATCCACTGTCCATTGCCGCTCCGGCAGGTGGTGCTCGGCGGCCCACGCCACGGTGACCGGCTCGCTCCCTGCTCCCAGTAGCAAGTCCGACCCGATGGCGGGGTGTCGGAGATAGCGCCCGATCCGTCCGGTTCCCGAACGAGCACGTTGGCCGCCGACCATGGCCACGATGGTGGCCACCACCCGGGCTGGCGTGCCTATTCCACTGTCGACTTTGCCTACGTCGTGCAGCAGGGCGGCCGCCAGGACCGCCCGTTCCGGATGGTCGAGCGCATTATCCACCCGTCGGGCCACCGCCACGGCGTGCCTCCGGTCGGCGCCCGACATCTGATCCCAGAGAGCCGCCTCGCCCATCAGGAGATGACCCCGGGCCCATGTCTCCGACGACCCTGACGGGCCGCCCGGCCACAGGGAGGCGAGAAAACGGCGAAGGAGGTGCGTCGACCGGCTCAACGGCCCAGACGACGCAGTGTCCACAGCAGACCGAGGATCGTCTTGGCGTCTGTGATGGTGCCATCCCCGATGAGGCCCTCTACCTCGTCAAGTCCGACCCGTTCGACGGTGAGGTACTCCTCCTCGATGCTGGCGGCCAGCGGCGTGGCCGGCACCAGTTCGGTGGCCAGATAGATCGTCGTCGCCTCGTCGCTGAACCCGATGGAGTTGTGAAACGACCCCAGTTCGATCAGGTCCACAGCGTCCAGCCCGGCCTCTTCGACCAGTTCGCGACGGGCCGCCGTCGGGCGGTCCTCTCCGGGAACGTCCAGCTTGCCGGCGGGCAGTTCCAACATCTCGCGCTCCAGCACCGGCCGGTACTGGCGAACCAGTACCACTTCATCACCATCGAGCGCCACCACGGCGACCGCACCGGGGTGGTGGACTACGTCACGCTCCATGACCTCGCCCGCCGGCCCTTCGAATGTGGCGCGGGCCAGCGTGATGACGTGCCCGACGTGGAGGACCTCCTCGCCGGTGCGGGTGAAGCCATGACCGGACACGATGGTCGGAACGGAGGCGGAGGCGGAGGCCGGAACCTCAGCCGACGACGTCTGCTCCTGCATTGTCATCGCTGCCATCGCTGAGGTCGAGCAGTTGGGGGTTCCGGCCATGGGCCCGCTCGAGCGAGGCAGCTATGAACTCGCGAAACAGCGGCGCCGGCCGATCGGGGCGACTCTTGAACTCGGGATGCGCCTGGGTAGCGATCCAGAAGGGGTGGCTCTCGAGTTCGATGAACTCGACCAGACGCCCATCAGGGGATTCTCCGGAACATACGAAGCCCGATCCCTCGAATCGAGCCCGATATCTCGGGTTGAACTCGTAGCGGTGACGGTGGCGCTCGGACACCACGTCGGTGCCGTAGATCTCGGCCACCCGTGAACCTGGTTGGAGTTGGGCCACGTAGGCGCCCAGACGCATGGTCCCACCCATGTCGGCCACGTCGCGCTGGGACTCCATCAGGTCAATGACCGGGTGGGGCGATGCCGGGTCGAACTCGCTGGAATGTGCTCGCTCCAGACCGAGCACGTTTCGGGCGTACTCGATCGTCATGCACTGCAACCCGAGGCACAGCCCGAGGCAGGGCACGTCGTTCTCCCGGGCAAAGCCGGCTGCGGCAATCTTGCCCTCCACGCCGCGCTCACCGAATCCGCCGGGGATGACGATCCCGTCAAGGTCCCGCAGGCGATTCTCGCCGAGGAGCCCTTCGACGTCCTCGGCCTGGATCCAGTCGATCTCGACGTCGGCACCGTGGTGAATGCCGGCGTGCTTCAGTGACTCGACAACCGACAGATAGGCATCGACCAGGCTCACGTACTTGCCGATGAGGCCGACCCGAACCGGCTTGGTGGCCCGGCCCACTCGCTCGTTAAGCGCTCGCCACTCGGTCAGGTCGGGCGGGTCGGTGATCAGATGCAGGGCGTCGCACACAAACTGGTCGAGACCCTCGTCGTGGACAACCAACGGGATCTCGTAGAGGCTGCCAGCGTCCGGGCAGTTGACGACACCACTGAACGGCACGTTGGAGAGTCTGGAAATCTTGCGTTCCAGATCGTCGCTGATCGGCTCGTCGCTCCGACACACGATGGCGTCGGGTTGGATGCCGGCGCTGCGGAGTTCGGTCACTGAGTGCTGCGTGGGCTTCGTCTTGTGTTCGCCCGACGGGCCAATGAACGGCACCAGGGTCACGTGGACGTAGCAGACGTTGGTAGGGCCCACATCGAGACGGAACTGTCGGATGGCCTCGAGGAAGGGAAGGATCTCGATGTCGCCAACCGTGCCGCCGACCTCAGTAATGAGGACGTCGACGTCGTCGCCGGCCAGCCGTCGGATCCGACGCTGGATCTCATCGGTGATGTGGGGGATGACCTGGACGGTCCGGCCCAGGTACTCGCCGTGGCGTTCGGCTGCGATAACCGAGGAATAGATCGACCCGGTGGTCGCGTTGGAGTCCCGGGTCAGGTTCTCGTCGATGAACCGTTCGTAGTGACCGAGGTCCAGGTCGGTCTCACCACCGTCATCGGTGACGAAGACCTCCCCATGTTCAAAGGGGTTCATCGTTCCCGGATCCACGTTGATGTATGGATCGAGCTTCTGGATGACAACCCGAAGACCGCGTTGCTTGAGAAGGCGTCCGAGGGAGGCGGCAGTCAGGCCCTTACCGAGCGAACTCGCCACCCCTCCCGTCACGAAGATGTGTTTCGTCACGGGAGTTCAACCTATCCCCGACCAGCCGCGAGCGCGCGGAGCGCGCCGTGGGGTCCGGGGTCTCCCGTCACGCCTGTTCCCCCTAGACCCGTCACAGACCGCGTGCGGCATGAAGGAGCTCGGTGGCGTGGCCCCGGGCGGTCTCGCTGTCCGGAGAACCCGAGAGCATCCGGGAAAGCTCCACTACCCGTTCGTCGGCATCCAGCGGCCTGACCGAGGCCGCTGTGCTGTGACCATCGTCGAACTTGGCCACCAGCATCTGATGGTCGGCGTAGGCCGCAACCTGAGCCAGGTGGGTCACCACGAGGACCTGTCGATCAGTGGCCAGCGCGGCCAGCGCCTCCCCGATCCGGTGCGCCGCCTCGCCCCCCACGCCGGCATCCACCTCATCGAACAGCTGAACCGGTGGTGACGCTGTCAGGACCATGCCTACGGCCAGCATGGTGCGGGCCAACTCGCCGCCCGAAGCCACCCGTACTAACGGCAGCATCGACGACCCCGAGTTGGGGGCGAGACGAAACTCGACCTCCTCGCCTGCCTCGCCATCGACTCCGACCTCGACGGTGGCCGTCGGCATGGCCAGCGCCCGGAGATGCTCGCAGACCCGGTCGGCCAGACCTGGAGCGGCCCGACGACGGGCGCTCCGAACCGTGGCGGCTGCCTCCGCGCAGGCAGCCTCGACAGCCAGACGTTCCGCATCGAGCGTCGCGGCTCGGGCCTCGTGGTCCTCTAGAGCCTTCAGGCGATCGGACACGTCGCTCTGGTAGGCCATCACCGACCCAAGATCATCGCCATACTTGCGTCTCAGCTCGGCCAGCAGACGCCGTCGCTCCCCCACCACCTCCAGACGGGCCGGATCTTCCTCGAGACCCTCGGCGATCCCCCGGAGGTCCGAAGCCACGTCCCCCAGCTCCGCGGCCAAGCCGGCCAGGCGACCCATCGCTGGGTCAAATGGCGATCGCCCATCCAACGCGGCTAACGCACGACCCACCGCATCGGACGCCGGGCCGTCGCCGTCCAATAGTTCGAGCGCTGCTGCGGCGGCCTCACGGTGGGCCACGGCGTCTCCCAACAGGAGTTCCTCAGCGGCCAGACGGTCGTCCTCTGTCGGGTCGGCCAGCCCGGCGGCGTCTAGCTCGGCCACCTGGAAGCGGAGAAGGTCGATCTCACGGGCTCGGGCCCGATCGTCCCCGCCAAAGGAGGCCAACTCGGCGTCGATCTCAGCCAGCCGTCGACGGGTGTCGGCCAGCGGCGTCAGGTCGATCGCACCGAACCGGTCCAGCGCTTCCCGCTGCGCTGCGGCACCCAGCAGACGTTGATGGGCGTGTTGTCCGTGGAGGTCGACGAGGCGGCCGGCCACCTCGGCGAGGCTTGCTGCCGTCTCCAGGTGCCCGTCCACGTAGGCGCGGCTTCGACCTTCGACGGGCACTACCCGCCGGAGTACGTGCTCCCGGTCGCCGGCGCCGTCACCAAGTATGAACCGGCCCTCTACGACGGCCTCTGTCGCTCCGGGCCGCACGATCGACGGATCGGCCCGTCCGCCCAGCAGTAGCTCGACAGCGCCCATGACCATGGTCTTGCCAGCACCGGTCTCACCGGTAAGCGCGGTGAGGCCAGGACCGAACACCACCTCGACCTCGTCGATCACTCCCAGTCCGGTGATCCGTAGTTCGGCAAGCATCGCTCAGTCCCGTTTCCCGCCCTCGGCGGTCGTTCCTTTGAGTTGCGGGGCCCGGTCAGGCCGGCACCCGAAGGCCGCTCCAGCGGCGAGGCGAATCACCCGGGAGGCATCCTGGCCAACGGGTGTGACAGCGGGTCTCGCCCTCAACGGTCGGCGAGCCCGAAACGGTTCACCAGCAGGCCGCGGAGGTCTCGGGGGCCGAAGGTCACCAGACGGACCACCCTGTCGGCAGCCGTACACATGACACGATCTCCCCCAGCAAGGTCGGCCACCGACCGGCCGTCCACCGTGCAGGTGGCGGCCCGTCTGCCCAGCACCTCCATGCCCACTTCGGTGGATGGTTCCAGAACCAGGGTCCGGTCGAAGAGCATGTGGGGCGACACGGGTGTCAGTTGGATAGCCCGATGCAGCGGATCCACGATTGGTCCACGTGCCGAGAAGGCGTAGGCCGTCGACCCGGTGGGCGTGGCGGCGATCAATCCGTCAGCAGCGTAAGAGGTGAACGACTCGCCGTCGAGAGATACTCCCACCCGGATGGTCTGGCCGCCGGCACTCCGCTCGACGACGACTTCGTTGAGGGCATGGTCGATCACCTCGGGGGCAGTCGCCGAAGCGCCGGCCCGGTACACCTCGACCCTGAGCATCATCCGCTCCTCAAGATCGTGTTCGCCGGCCAATACCCGAACCACCGAAGCGTGGGCGTCGGCGGGCTCCACGGTGGCCAGATACCCCAGTTCGCCGTGGTTTACCCCCAGGATCGGAGCGGACCGGCCATCCAGGAGGTCGACGGCCCGCAGGATCGACCCGTCCCCGCCCAGGCTCACCACCAGATCCGTGGCGTCATCCATACCCGTAGTCGTGAAGCCGGGATCGTCGGAGCGGTTTACCTGATGGCCGTCGCCCACCAGGACAGCAGCCAAAGCGTCGGCCTGAGCTACAGCCTCGGGGCGCTCCTCGTGGACGACTAGCACGACGAGCGCCATCAGCGATCCACCGCCTGCTCCCGGGATCGAAGGGCCTCAGCCACCAGACCTGTTGTGTCCAGTGGCGTTCCCACTGTGCCGGCGCGCACGTGCACGAGGAACTCCACGTTTCCATCGGCACCGGTGATCGGAGAAGGCATCCCCTCCATGATGGCCGCTGCGTGCCCGCGAACCGAAACGTCGACCGCCTTGAGCACCGTCAACCAGACCTCGGGGTCCCGGATCACACCGCTTCCCCGATCGACCTCGGCCTTTCCAGCCTCGAACTGGGGCTTTACCAGCAGCACCAGAGAAGCGCCTTCAGCCACCAACCCGACTAGGTCAGGCATCACGGTTCGTAGCGAAATGAACGAGAGATCGGCTACCAGCAGACCGAACGGAGCGCCGAGGGCCGTCCCGTCGACCCCCCGGACGTTGGTCCGCTCGTGGACCGCCACCCGATCATCGACCATTAGCCGTTGGTGGAGCTGACCCCGCCCCACGTCGATGGCCACCACCGAGACCGCACCACGTTGAAGTACGCAATCGGTAAAACCGCCGGTGCTCGCCCCAACGTCGACCACCCGGTGGCCGGTCGGATCAATCCCGAACCGGTCGAGGGCGGCCTCCAACTTCCGACCACCACGGGACACGTACTTCGGCGGCGCTCCTGTCACGACCACGGCCTGTCCCGGATCCACGAGGCGCGCCGCCTTATCGGCCGGCGCCCCGTCCACCGTCACCCGACCATCCTCGATGACGTCCTGGGCCGCGCCTCGCCCCTCAACCAACCCGCGTCGCACCAGCTCCAGGTCGAGACGCCGGCGGGCACTCACCCCAGACGCTCCCGTTCACCCAGGTACTCGAGGACACATGCGAGCAGGTCGTCGTGCACCGTGTCGGAATCTGGATCCACCGGCAGATCGTCCTTCCCGATCAGGCCTGAGAGGACCAGAGACCAACGCCAGCCCAACGCCCGGGCAAATCGCCCATCAGTGTCGGGCCGGTCCCCCACCATCACGTGGCCCGTCTCCGCGGTGCCAGCGGACTCCTTTTCAACGTCCCCGGCGTCTGCCAGATCGCGGACCAGCTCACACATCGGCCCGTAGGGCTTGCCCGCCAGTTCGGGCGTCGCCCCCGTAGCGGCAACCACCGCGGCCAGCAACGAGCCGGCTCCGGGCCGTAACCCGTCGTGGGCCGGGAAGGTCACGTCATCGTTGGTGCCCAGCAGTCGGGCGCCCCCTAGGACCGCCTGCACGGCGGCCGTCAGGCCCCGGTAGTCGAAGTCATCGTGGAAGCCGACCACCACCGTGTCGACCATCCCGTCCCGCACCACCTCGGCACCCACCCGTTCGAGCTCCTCGCGGCAACCGGGACCACACATCCCCAGCACCCGCTCTCCGGGGACCACCAGACGGGCGGCGGCCATTCCCGACGTGACCACGCCACCCATGGCGTCGATTCCCAGACCAGCCAACTTGTCTTCGGTGTCAGAAACCGGCCGACCCGAGTTATTTGTCACGAATAGGACGCGCTCACCCGAATCCTGCAGGAGTCGGACTGCTTCACCCGCCCCCGGTACCCCGTCGGTACCCCGCCAGACAACGCCGTCAAGGTCCAGTGCCCACGCCATGGCGGACTCGGGGCCTCAGACGTCCCAGGTGGGCTGCGACCGCAACAGGTCCGAGAGGTCTCCCTGGCCAACCTGAGCCTGGACCTCGCGAATCTGGGCTGAGACCGACGAGGCGAACTCGCCCCGGTCAATGGCCCGGAACACCCCGATCGGAGTGGGGGTGGCCGGAGTCTTGGCCAGCCGGGACAGCGAGAAGGCGGTCGACGGATTCCGGATGTTCTCATCGTGCACCAGCACGTACTCGATACCCACCTCGGCTACGTCCACGATGACGACACCCTCGGGGCGCCGCGCGACGCCGTACTGGTTCTCGGAGCCGAACAGGATCGGCTTTCCGTGCTGCAGTTCGATGAGCATGTCTTCGCGCACGTCCTTCTTGGTGATCGACGCGAAGACGCCGTCGTTAAAGACGTTGCAGTTCTGGAGCACCTCGACGAACGCCGCTCCCTCGTGCTCGTGAGCCCGACGGAACGTCTCCTGCATGTGGCGACGGTCCATGTCATGCGTGCGGGCCACGAAGGTCGCCTCGGCGCCCAACGCCACGCTGATCGGGTTGAAGGGTCGGGCCACCAGGCCGACGGGCGACGACTTGGTCACCTTGCCCTTCTGACTGGTCGGCGAGAACTGGCCCTTGGTCAGGCCGTAGATCTGGTTGTTGATCAGCAGGACGTTCAGGTTGATGTTGCGGCGTAGCGCGTGGATGAGGTGATTGCCGCCAATGGACAACATGTCGCCATCGCCGCCGATAACCCACACGTCTAGATCCGGTCGGGCCATGGCCAGACCGGTGGCCACCGCGGGCGCCCGACCGTGGATGGTGTGCACTCCGTAGGTGTCCATGTAATACGGGAACCGGGCCGCGCACCCGATACCCGAGATGAAGACCGTCTTCTCGCGGCGCACACCCAACTCGGGCATGAGTAGCTGGATGGCGGTCAAGATCGAGTAATCACCACACCCCGGGCACCAGCGGACCTCCTGGTCGCTGGTCCAGTCGGCTTTGCTCGTCTCAGGCGCCGGTCCGTCATCGACGGTGGCCGCCGGATCGATGATCACGTCAGTCATCAGGCGACCTCCTCGTTGGTCGATCCACCTGCTGGTCCGGAGAGTTCCTCCATGGCTTCTCCGATGGCGATGTGGATCTCTCCGGCTGTGAAGGGCTGGCCCTTCACCTTGGACAACGGTCGGGCATCAACTAGGTACTCGGCCCGCAGGATGCGAACTAGTTGCCCGAGGTTCAGCTCGGGTACCAGCACCCCGCGGTGGGATCGGAGCAGGTCGCCCAGATTGGCGGGCAGCGGGTTCAGGTGCGTCAATTGGACGTGGTCGACCTTCCCGCCGGCGGCACGCACTCGGCGGGCAGCACCGGTGATGGCACCCCAGGTCGAACCCCAACCCACCACCAATAGGTCGGCGTCGCCGTCAGAGCCCTCTTCCAACTCGGCATCGGGCACGGGAATCGACGCGATTCGGTCGTTGCGCAGGCGGACCATGTACTCATGGTTGTCGGGGTCGTAGCTGACGTTGCCCGAACCGTCCTCCTTCTCGATGCCACCGAGACGGTGCATGAGGTCTGGCGTACCGGGCAGGGCGATCGGTCGGTTGCCGTCCTCTCCGCGCAGGAACGGCCAGAACACGTCGTTGCCGTCCTCGTCGACCGTGTTGAACTCCGTGGCGTACCGGACCTGGATGTCGGGCAGGTCGTCGAGTTCGGGCAGGCGCCACGGCTCGGACCCATTGGCCAGATAGCCATCGGACAACAGGATCACCGGCGTCTGATGGACGAGCGCTATCCGTGCCGCCTCGATGGCCGTATCGAAGCAGTCCGACGGGGTCCGGGCGGCCACGATGGGCATGGGCGACTCACCGTGGCGGCCGTACATGGCAATCATCAGGTCGGCGGCCTCTGTCTTGGTGGGTAGCCCGGTCGAAGGACCACCCCGCTGGATGTCGACGATGACCAGGGGCAACTCGAGGCTGACTGCCAGACCCATGGCCTCGCCCTTGAGCGCCATACCCGGACCACTGGTCGTCGTCACACCGAGCGAGCCTCCGTAGGAAGCACCGATCGCCGCACCGACCGCCGCGATCTCGTCCTCTGCCTGGAAGGTCGTCACACCGAAAGCCTTGTGCTTGGACAGCTCGTGGAGGATGTCGGTGGCTGGGGTGATGGGGTACGACCCGAGGTAGAGCGGCAGGCCGCTCAATTGGGAGGCAGCTACCAGGCCCCACGACAACGCCGTGTTGCCGTTGATGTTCGTGTAGGTGCCGGGTTCCAGGGGCGCTGCCTTCACGATGACCCGCTGGGAGCCCAGCTCCGCGGTCTCCCCATAGGCGTGTCCGGCGTTGAACGCCGCCCGGTTGGCGGCGATGATCAGGTCCTTGCCAGCGAACTTGGCCTCGATCCAGTCCAGCGTTGGTTCGACGGGGCGGCTGTACATCCACGACAACAGGCCGAGGGCGAAGAAATTCTTGGACCGGTCGGCGTCCCTGGGTTTGACGCCGAACTCGGCACAGGCCTCCTTGGTCAACGACGTCATGGGAACCTCGATGAGCCGATAGCCCACCAGGTCGTCGCCCTCGAGGGGGTTGTGGTCAAACCCGGCCTTGGCCAGGTTCCGCTCCTCGAAGGTGTCCCGGTTGACGATCAGCGTTCCGCCGGGAACCAGGGTCTGGAGATCCGACTTCAACGCCGCCGGGTTCATGGCCACCAGCACGTCGGGGGCGTCGCCCGGGGTGGTGATGTCATGGTCCGAGATGTGGACCTGAAACGCCGAGACCCCGGCCATCGTGCCGGCTGGAGCCCGGATCTCAGCCGGATACTCCGGCAACGTGGCCAGGTCGTTGCCGAACATGGCGCTGGCATTGGTGAACCGGTCACCCGTCAACTGCATCCCGTCGCCCGAGTCGCCGGCGAACCGGATGATGACCTCGTCGAGGGCGGGTGCCGAGGGGGCCTCCGCGATGTCTGTCACGTTGCTTCCTCCACGGGGCGTCGTTGCCTTCGAACGGACCCTAACCGCGGGTCTTCGGGGCGGTCACGATGCAACGCCCCCGACCGGCGTTGAATGGGTCACAGGTGCCGATCCCGACGACCGGCCGGATGCCAGGTCAGACCTACGGTTCAAGCCCCCGGGTCGGGCCCCCCGTCCGGTAATCCCCGAACGGTTCGTCTCGCTGTTGCAGGGCTTCCGTGAGTCCGGACTCGGCAACCTCGGAGAGGAACTGGGCCATCGATGCCGAGTGCACACCCAGCGCACAGATTTCGGTGCCCGCACGGATCCCCGCCCGCATCCCCATGTATTCCATCTGCCGGTGCACGGCCCTCTTGTTCAACTGGACCACGTCAGGCGGCATGGCGGCGATCCGGCCAGCCACCTCGAGCACGGCCTCATCGAGGTCGTCCACCGGAAAGGCCGCATTGGCCCAGCCCAGTTCAACGGCCTCCGTTCCGGTGATCGAGTCACCGGTGACCATCATCTCCATGGCCTTTCGCATCCCGAGGAACCAGGCGTGGAAGTGCATGTCGGGCACACCGAATCGCACTGCCGGATATCCCATCCGGGCGTCATCGGCCACGTAGACGAGGTCGCAACCGGTTGCTAACTCGCTCCCGCCTGCCAGACACCAGCCGTGCACCTGGGCGATGACCGGTTTGGCCAGGTCCCAGATGCCCATCCATCCGTCGGTCACGTGGCGGGGCCACTGGCCGTCCCCGGGCGTGGTCGGGAAGGGAAGTTCGTGCCCCTCGTTCCCCCCGCCCAGGTCGTACCCCGACGAAAAGCAGCTTCCTGCACCTCTGACGACGGTGACCCTCACCGAGTCATCGACATCGGCAGCCACCAGAGCGTCGAGTAGAGCGCCCCGTAGCGGATGACTCAACGCGTTTCGCTTGTCCGGCCGGTTGAGGGTCAGTCGACGGATCCCGTCGGCCGGATGGTCGACCAGCAGCAGGTCCATCGTTTCCGAACCGCCCCTGGACATCTGTTGCTGACGCCGACCCCCGGCCCTAGGCCAGGGTGATCGACTCGTCGAGGTAGACATCCTGGATGGCGTTGAGGAGCTCGACACCCTCGGCCATCGGGCGCTGGAATGCCTTGCGCCCGCTGATCAGGCCCATGCCCCCCGCCCGCTTGTTGACAACTGCGGTGCGGACAGCCTCGGCCAGGTCGCTGGCTCCTGAAGAGGCACCGCCGCTGTTGATGAGCCCGATCCGTCCCATGTAGCAGTTGGCCACCTGCCAGCGACAGAGATCAATCGGGTGGTCGGTGGTCAACTCGTCGTAGACGAGATCGTGGGTTTTGCCGTAACCGGGCAGGGCCCGGTAGCCACCGTTGGTCTCCGGGAGCTTCTGCTTGATGATGTCGGCCTGGATGGTCACGCCGAGGTGGTTGGCCTGGGCGGTCAGGTCGGCGGAGGCATGGTGATCAACGCCGTCCACCTTGAAGCCAGAGTTGCGGAGGTAGCACCACAGCACCGTGAACATTCCGAGTTCGTGGGCCCGGGCGAAGGCCTCGCTGACCTCCTGGATCTGGCGGGTGGACTCGGGCGAGCCGAAGTAGATGGTGGCCCCCACCCCGGCCGCTCCGAGGTCGAAGGCCTGGTCGACAGAACCAAACATGACCTGGTCGAACTGGTTCGGGAAGGTCAGCAGTTCGTTGTGGTTGATCTTGACGATGAACGGGATGCGGTGGGCGTACCGGCGTGACACCGAAGCCAAGACGCCGTAGGTGCTGGCCACCGCGTTGCAACCACCCTCGATAGCCAACTCGACGATGTTCGCTGGATCGAAGTAGTCCGGATTCGGAGCGAACGACGCGGCCGCTGAGTGTTCGATGCCCTGGTCGACCGGAAGGATGGAGACGTGGCCCGTACCAGCCAGACGGCCGTGATCGAGAAGCGACTGGAGGTTACGGAGGACCTGTGGCGAGCGATCCGTGATCCCGTAGACGTCGGTCACCGTGTCGGGTCCCGGCGTGGTCAGCTGGTCAGCGGAAATAGTGTGGCACTGATGGCCGAGTAGGTCGTCGGCGTCAGCGCCGAGCAGGGATGCGATGTCCACCTGAGTGGCTCCTGTCTGGTGATTCTCTGGTCTCCAAGGTCCACCGAAAACCCGGGGACCGGATCACCCTACGTCGCGACCATGGGGCACGCGTGGCCCTTGGGGAGCCGTGGCGGGTCATCGGTCACGGTCGAATTCACTGGGAGGCCAGACTCTTCAGAGCCCGCTCCTGGAGGAACCCACGACCACCGGAAAGTGCACTTCAGGAACAAAAGCTCTTCAGGAAAGAGCACGCACCCGAGCCGCAACGTCGGCGAACTGGGCGTCATGATTCCGAACCCAGATGAACAACTCGCGGGCCCGCGGTTCGGCACCGGACCGCTCGTAAAGGTCGGCCAACGCGTAGGCCCGCCGGAGGTGGTGGTCGCGGGCCCTCGACGGGATCCGCCAACCCTTTTCCAAGAGGGCGAGGCCCTCCTCTATACGGCCCTGGTCGGCAAGTGCTCCGGCGGCCACCAGTCGGCCCTCGGTGACGAGCGGGCCGCTGGGGGAGGCATCACGGAGTTCAGCCCACAGCACCTGGACGTCGTCCCACCTGCCCTGAGCGCGATGGCAGTCGGCCAGCACAGGGTGCTGCTCCGTACTTCCGGTCATCTCACGGAAGACCTCGAGGCGCTTGGTCGCCGCCTTCCAGTGGCCCATGCGGTAGTGCACGAGCCCGAGCAACTCGATTACCTCAGGCACCTCTGGTGCTCGTTCCACCAACTGATTCAGGATGCGACGGGCATCCTGGAACCGATCGTCGGAGAAGGCGCGGGCGGCTTCGTCCAGTCGATTGAGGGCCTTGCCGCCCGCCCGGTCGCCTAGTGCTCGTCGAAGCAGGAGATCGGCGTCGGGGAGTCTCTTGGGTGCCTCGGGCAGGGCCAAACGTTCCATCGCCCTTGGGCCCCGCTTCGATCCACCCCTGGACCCGCCACGAGCCACCGCCTCAGCCGCCTCGTTACGAAGACGATCAGACCGTTCCGGCTCGGGGCGTCTGGGTCGGGTCGTTCGTTCCGCCGTCCGGTCTCGTCGCTCCGGACGATCCTCCTGCTCCTCGCGTTCCAGGCGCCCGGCTCCACGACGGGCCACGCCACCCCATGTGGTCGGGCCGGCCGCATCGGGTCCACGCCGACGCCGATCCGTGACGGCTTCTCCGCCACCACGTCGATCCCCGTCACGCCTCTGGCCTCCCGGTCGGGAACCGCTACCGGAACCCGATCGCCGGTCGCCACGTTTGGGGCCACCACGGGAGTCGCCGCCGGATCCACCGCGGGAACCGCCCGACGATCCACCCCGAGATCCACCCCGAGATCCACCCCGAGAACCGCCTCCCGAACCGCCGGTTCGAGGGCCACGATCGCGTTCACCGTGGGGAGCCATGGCCGACGAGGCTAGCGGCGCCACACCGGCAGCCCAGCGTGACCTGCGACCCATGTCTCCGCCCGCTGTCCTTCCCCGGCTGATGCCCATTCGGCCACCATCACGACCCCATCCAGGCCCAAAACGCGCTAGAGCGGGACCCCTAGGGGTCCCGCTCGTAGCGTTAGAAATCCGGCGGCGTCCTACTCTCCCAGGGACACTCGTCCCAAGTACCATCGGCGCTGGCGGGCTTAACTGCCGTGTTCAGAATGGGAACGGGTGTGACCCCGCCGCCATGGCCACCGAAGACCGGTTGGATCCCAGCCGACGGTGGCCGGGATCAGATTCAGTTGTCAAGAGTGGCCCAATGGCCTCTCCAGGACTCCACAGCGAACACGAACATCGACAACTCTTGTCGATGTGAGTAACCAAGCCCTCGGCCGATTAGTACCGGTCGGCTGAATGCGTTACCGCACGTACACCTCCGGCCTATCAACGTGGTGGTCTGCCACGGGCCTTACCCGGTTATCCCGGTGAGAGATCTCATCTCGAAAAGGGCTTCCCACTTAGATGCTTTCAGCGGTTATCCCTTCCGTACATAGCTACCCGGCAGTGCCACTGGCGTGACAACCGGAACACCAGGGGTACGTCCACTCCGGTCCTCTCGTACTAGGAGCAGCTCCCTTCAAATATCTAACACCCACGACGGATAGGGACCGAACTGTCTCACGACGTTCTAAACCCAGCTCGCGTACCGCTTTAATGGGCGAACAGCCCAACCCTTGGGACCTGCTTCAGCCCCAGGATGCGATGAGCCGACATCGAGGTGCCAAACCTTCCCGTCGATATGGACTCTTGGGGAAGAT